>CAIPVK010000205.1 GCA_903868455.1 uncultured Opitutia bacterium | reverse complement strand
GGCGCCCTGACCGCCGACGAGATCGCCCACACCGCCGAGTTCTTCAGCTTCGGCACGAATGACCTCACCCAGACCGCCCTCGGCGTCAGCCGCGACGACATGGGCTCGTTCCTCGGCGCCTACACGGAGGCCGAGATCTTCAAGAAGAACCCGTTCGCCTCGCTCGACCAGACCGGCGTCGGCCAGCTCGTCCAGATCGCCATCGAGAAGGGGCGCAAGACCCGCCCTGACATCAAGCTGGGCATCTGCGGCGAGCACGGCGGCGAGCCGGACTCCGTCAAGTTCTGCCACCGCGTCGGCCTCTCCTACGTGTCCTGCTCGCCCTTCCGCGTGCCGGTCGCCCGCCTCGCGGCCGCCCAAGCCGCGATCGAGGAGAAGCGCGCCGCCGCCAAGGCCAAGAAGAAGGGTTGAACCGGGCCCCGTCCCTGGGACGACCCCGCCCGCGAGGGCGGGGTCTTTTGTCCCAAGGGGATCAGTACGGCGTCCCGAGGGTGTCGCCCGCGACGAAATCCGGCAGCACGAGCTTGCCCGAGTTCGGCGCCAGGTTGCCCTTGAGCAGCTGGCCTAGGCAGCGTGTCACCGCCCCGAAGAGCGCGGCCTGCTTCACGGTGTAGCGGCTGATGGAGGGGCGAAGGGCGGCGAGCCCGGCGCTGTCCTGCAGGGAGACCAGCGACAGGTCGCGCGGGCAGCGCAGCCCCCGTGCCCAGAGACGCGCCACGACCGCCTTGGCGTGCAGCGCACGCTGGGTCACGACCAGGCGGGGGCGTCGGTCCAGCGCGGCGTCGATCTCGCGCGCCAGGATGTCGGCGTCGGCGTCCAGCCCGATGACATGGCTCTCGCGGAGCTCCGGCGGCAGAAGCGAATCCGCGGTCAGGACGTGCCCGGCCAGCCGCTCCTTGGGCGTGAGGAGCAAGGCCTGGGCCGGCGCGATGCCGAACGCGCGCATGCGGCCGAGCAGGTGCCGGATCGCCGCCGCGTAGTCCACGTCGATGCGAGGCAGTGCCAGGTCGTCGGCGCGGCTTCCCAGGACGAGGCAGGGCAGGGCATTCTCGGCGAACCAGCGCTGCGCCGCGGGCGAGCAGCGATAGAGGATCCAAGCCCGCGGGTTGTGCAACCGCCGCAGCGCCTCGAGCGAACGGGGGCTCGCCCCTTGGTCGACCTTCGCCAGGCGGGCGAACTCGAGCCTGAGGCCGTCATCCGCCAGCTCGCGTCCCAGACGGGGGGCGAGACGGGCCGGCAGCTCCTCGAGCTCCTCGACGTGGTACGCGGAAAGGAACACGACCTTGGGCGACGGCGGCCGATACGCGGCGTCGGAGCGCCGCACCGCCCGGGCCGACTTGGTGGAGCCGACCAGCAGGCCGGTCGCCTCGAGCTCCTTGAGCGCCTGGTAGACGACGGGACGGCTGATGCCCAGCACCCTTGCCAGCTCTCGGCCCCCGGGGAGGCGGTCGCCCCACTCGCCGCCCTCGATCGAGGCCCGAATCTGGGCGGCGGCGACCGAGGCAAGGGTGGGGCGGCGGAGGGTCATGGAGTAACTGGACTTCTTACTTGTCCAGAAAAGCGAGGTTTCCAAGCCCCAAAATCCGGCTACCCTAAAAGACGTGGAAACCCCTATCCGCATATCTCGTTCCAAGACTTTTGGCGCGTCCCTCCTGGTCGCCGCCGCCGCCCTCGCGCTGCCTTCCGCCCGCGCCGCGGAGATCGTCAAGGCGAGCAACACCACCGCGCTCAACGCCACGGGCAGCTGGGTCGGCGGCGTCCTCCCGGGCGTCAACGACATCATGGTCTGGAACTCCACCCTGACCGGCGCCAACAGCACGGCCCTCGGTGGGAGCCTCTCGGTACTCGGGCTCAAGGTCACCAATCCCGCCGGCGCCATCACCGTCGGCGCCACCACGGGCGCGACGCTGACCATCGGCGCCAGCGGCATCGACATGTCGCAGGCCACCCAGAATCTGACGCTCAGCTCGGCGCTCGTCATTGGAGCCAATCAGAACTGGATCGTGGCTGGCGGGCGCACGCTGACCGGGCCTGCCGGCAACAGCGTCAGCTCCACCGGTACCGGCAACATCAACTTCTCGCGCTCCTCGGTCGCCGGCTTCAACACCGGCATCGCCAACGTCCTGTTCAACGCCAACGGCAATGGCACGGGCTGGACCGGCTACTCCGGCAACGTCACCATCGGCTCCAACGTCAAGGTTCAGACCCAGGGCAACGCCGCCGCGGCGCTCGGCTCGGGCATCGTCACCCTCGATGGCGGCGCGGTTCACCAGACCAGCGGCAGCTGGACCTTCGGCAACACCTTCAGCATCACCGCCGATTCCACCATCGGCCAGGATTCCTCCAACGGCGTGGGTCGGCTGATGAAGCTCCTGGGCGACCTCGGCTCGACCAACGGCTCCGGCCTCACGTTCACCAACACCGTCACCGGCGGCACCCGGACGGACAATGTCGGCATCATCCTCGCCGGGGCCAACGCCTCCACCTACGGGGCAACCACGATCTCCGCCAACACGCGCCTGCGCGTCGGAGGCAATTCCGAGGCGACCATCGCGGGAACGGGCGTCGGGGCCGCCGCCCGGGGCAGCCTCGGCACCGGCGCGGTCTCCCTGGCCGCCTCCACCGCCGAGCTCGCCTTCACGCGCACCGATGCCCACACGGTCGCCAACGCCATCTCCGGCGCCGGCACGGTCGTCATCGGGGGCAACACGGCCGACCTTGCCGCCACCGCCTCGCAGGTCGTCACCCTCTCCGGCACGAGCACCTACACCGGCGCCACCCGCGTCAGCCGCAGCCGCCTGAACCTGACCGGCTCCCTCACCTCCGCCATCACCGTCGACAACTCCGGCTCCATCTCCGGCTCCGGCAGCACCACCGGGCTGCTCACCTTGTCCAGCGGCGCCGGCATCGCGCTGGCCGGAGGCGCCACCACCACGAGCCTTACGGTCAACGGCGCGACCTTCAGCGGCTCCAATCTGGTCACCTTCCTCAGCGCCGCCACCGCCAACACCGTCTACGACGTCTTCACCTACGGCAACGGCGCGGTCACCTCGATCAACAACCTCACCGTCGCCTGGCGCGGCACGCTTGCCGACGACACCGCCAACAAGAAGTACATCTTCACCGCCGGCAGCAGCGGCACCCGCACCTGGAACACCACGACCGGCACCTGGGAGCAGAACGGCGCGGCCAACTTCGCCGAGGGCGACCAGAAGTTCTACGGCGGCGACGCCGTGGTCTTCGGCGCCATCGCGAGCGATTCCGCCATCACGCTCGCCGGCGCGATCGCCCCCGCCTCGGTGACGGTCTCGAACGCCGCCAACACCTACACCTTCTCCGGCACGTCCATCGCCGGCGCCGCCTCGCTCGCCAAGTCCGGCAACGGCAGCCTGGTCCTCTCGACGGCCCACACGTATTCCGGCGGCACCAGCCTCTCCGGAGGCACGCTCCGCATCGGCAACGCCGCCTCGCTCGGCACGGGCGCCGTCACGGTGTCGGGGGGCACGCTGGACATCGCCGGCTTCACGCCCACCAACGCCCTCACCCTCGGCGGCTCGGGCAATGGCTCCAATCCCGCCCTCTGGAACAGCGCCGGGACCTCGACCACGCTCGGCGCGGTCACGCTGGGCGCCGACGCCTCGGTCGGCAACGGCTCCACGGACAAGAACGCCACGCTCAACCTGGGCGTCACCAACCTCGCCGGCAACACGCTCACCATCGCCTCGGGCGCCGTCAGCATCAACATCCGCAACTTCTCGTCCGGCAACATCGTCGTCGCCGACGGCGGCGTCCTCTACACGGACAACGGGACCAACACCTACGCCTCGGTCACCGGCACCATCACCCTCGCCGCGGGCGGCCGGATGGAGACCCGCGACACCGACAACACGGCGCAGACCTCCTCCCACACCATCGCCCTGAACGGCGGCACGCTCTCGACCGGCGTCATCGCCAACAACAACGGCGGCGGCCTCGGCACGACCCTCCGCAACGCCATCACGGTCGACGCGGCCAACGGGGGGTCCATCGTCGGCAACGCCACGGGCTTCTCCCAGAACCTCCGGCTGACCGGTGCGATCAGCGGCTCGGGCGCGCTCGCCATCGGCGGCGCGGTCGGCGTCGAGCTCCGCGGCGACGCGACGAATTACACGGGCATCGCCACCGTCTCGAACGGCACGCTGACGCTCAACACCGGCAACCTGCAGGGCTTCGGCGGCGTCATCGCGGGTGATCGCCCCCTCGTGAAGTCCGGCGCGGGCACGACCACCCTCCTCGCCGACAACACGATGTCCGGCACGGTGACCGTGAACGCGGGCACTCTGGCCCTCTCCGGGGCCGGCGCCATCGGGTCGGCCTCGTCGGTCTCCCTGGCCGTCTCCGGCGCCGCGCTCGACGTCTCGGCGGCCGCTTCCGCCCGCACGGTCAACAACCTCTCGGCTGTCAGCGGCACCACCGTCAATCTGGGCTCGGGCGCGCTCACCTTGGCCAGCTCGTCCGCCACGACCATCACGGGCGTCATCTCCGGCGCCGGCTCGCTCGGGAAGACCGGCGCGGCCACGCTCACCCTGGCCGGCGCCAACACCTTCTCCGGCGGGTTCACCCTCGACGGCGGCATCGTCAGCGCGCAGAACAACGCCGCCTTCGGCTCCGGGGCGATCACGGCGCTGAGCGGCACCCTCGGGCGCAACGCCGCCCGGACCATCGCGAACAACATCGCGGTCGACGGCGCCCTCTCCCTCGGCGGCGCCGGGCAGAACGCGGGCAATCTCACCCTCTCCGGCGTGATCTCCGGCGCCGGCACCCTCACCAACGTCTCGGGCATCACCCTGCTCACCGGCGCCAACACCTTCTCCGGCCGCCTTGAGATCCAGGGCACCGCCGGCGAGGGCTTCGACGTCGTCCTCGCCAATCTCGGCGCCGTCGGCGGCGCGCCCGATGTCCACATGACGGGCGGGCGCCTGATCCTGGCCACCCAGTTCGTCGGGAATGTCGCCGCCATCGGCAACCTCACGGGCACCGCGGGCATCGTCAACACCCAGTACGGCGCGACGACGGGTGTCCGCACCCTCAAGGTCACGCAGGACACGGACGGCGCCTTCGCCGGCGTCCTCACCGACGGCGGCGGCAGCCGAAACTTCGGGCTGATCAAGGACGGCGCCGCGACCCTCGAGCTCTCCGGGGCCAATCCCTTCAGCGGCGGCGTCGACATCCGCGGCGGCACCCTCCGGCTCGGCCTCGCCAACTCCGTCGGCACCAGCGTCGTGACCCTCACGGGAGGGGCCCTCGACATCAACGGGCTGACCTTCGGCAACGCCATCACCGCCGCCGGCGGCTCGCTGGCCGGCTCCGGCACGCTCAGCGGCCTCATCTCGGGCAGCGCCTCGCTTGGCATCGCCGCCACCGGCACCCTCACGCTCTCGTCCGCCAACACCTTCTCCGGCGGCATGGAGCTGACCTCCGGCACGGTGGTCGCCGGCAACGCCTCGGCCTTCGGCTCGGGCGACATCCTCCTCTCGGCGGGCATCCTGGACTTCAACAACCTGGACGTCCTCAATCGCGTCATCTTCGCGGGCGGCACGCTCATCAACGTCCGCTCCGGCGGCGCGGTGGCCGTCGGCGGCTCGCTCACGGCCGAGCAGATCAACGCGCTGGACATCCCGGCCATCGCGGCGACCGCGGGAACGACCTTGGATCTCGCGGGCGTGACCAAGGAGGTCCTCGTGACCGGGTCCGCCACCCTCAACGGCCTGTCCTCCTTCGGCGGCACCTTGGCCGTCTCCGGCGGCACGCTCGACCTCTCGGACGCCTCCAATCGCCCCGCGACCATCGAGCTTCGCGCGGGCGGCACCCTCGACTTCGGCGCCAATGAGTTCACCGGCAATGTTACCTACAAGGGCGGCGCGGTGACCGGCGCCTTCGCCGGCAACCTCAACGTCTCCGGCGCGGTGACCCTCGCCGCGGGCAACATCCCCTCGGGCAAGGTCGTGGTGACCACCGGCAACTCGGTCGGCCTGGCCTCGGGCTTCGCCGGCACGGTCCGCCTCGAGGGCGGCTCCGTGACCTCGGGCATCGAGACCTTCGCGGGCGACCTTGAGCTCGGCGCGGGCGGCTCGCTCGACCTGACCACCGACCTGGCGAGCTCGGCCGACGTCGTGGTGGACAACGGCGGCGCGCTGCGCGGCACGGGCACGGTCGCCAGCCTGACCGTGGCCTCGGGCGGCCTGCTGGCCCCCGGCAACTCGCCCGGCCTGACCACCGTCACCGGCAACCTCACCCTTCTGGGCGGCGGCGCCCTCGACCTCGAGATCCTCGCCACCGGCGGGGAGATCTTCGACCCTGTCGCCGGCTCCGACTATGACAGCGTGGTCGTCGGCGGGAATCTCGACCTCACCGGCCTCTCCCTCGAGAGCCGCTTCCTCATCAACGTCATCTCGCTCCTGGACCCGACGACCCCCGGGCAGGTGGGCGACTTCGACCCCGCGCTGACGAAGGTCTACGACGTCTACGCCTACACCGGCGAGCTCCTGAAGACCTACGGCGGCTCCGCCACGGATCTCTTCCAGCTGGACACCACCGCCTTCACCTTCGAGGGCGCGGCGCTCGACGCCCGGGTGTTCACCCTGGTGCACAACGTCGCCGAGCAGAAGATCCAGCTCGTCTACGCGCCCATCCCCGAGCCCTCGACCTACGGCCTCATCCTCGGCGGCCTCGCCCTCGCCGGCGCGGCCATCCGCCGCCGGCGCGCGAAGCGCGCCTGACGGCGGGGCGGGGCGGCGGCGGGGCTGAACCGCTGAACGGCGGGCGAGAACTCGCCTGCGCTCGCTCCCTCGGGTAGGGTCGTCCCGTCGCGGCCGGCTCGGCGAGCCAGCCCTACCCACGCAGGTAGGGAGATTCCTACGGAATCTCCGCGGAGGATGCGTAGCATCTTCCCTGCCCAAGACCTCGAGCACAGGCGAGTTCACATCCGCTATCCAGCCCGCCTCCGGCCAGCTCCCCAGACGTTCAGCACCCCCCCCACCTACCCGCTCTCAGATTCCCCCAATCCCCCCATCCCCCAATCCCCTCGTTATCCTTCATTCCTTGCCCTCCCGCCCCGGGCCGCCCTTAACTCCCCTTCCCATGTGGCGCCTGTTCGTGGAAAAGAAGCCCGCTTTCCGCTCGGAAGGGGAGGGGCTCCTGCGCGACCTGCGCGAGCAGCTCGGACTGCCGGGCCTCCGTTCCGTCCGCGTCCTGCAGCGTTACGACGTCGAGGGTCTTTCCGAGGGGGCCCTCCTCGCCGCCCTGCCGACCGTCTTCGCCGAGCCGCCCGTCGACGACGTCCATCGCGAGACCTTCCCCCTCGACCCCGATGAGGCGGTCTTCGCCATCGAGTTCCTCCCCGGCCAGTTCGACCAGAGGGCCGATTCCGCGGCGCAGTGCCTCGCCCTCGTCGCCGGCGGGGAGCGCCCCGCGGTCGCCGCGGCCCGCGTCCTGGCGGTCGCCGGCGCCTCGCCCGCCGACCTCGCCCGCATCAAGGCCTTCCTCATCAACCCGGTCGACTCGAGAGAGGCCTCCCTGTCCAAGCCGGCCTCGCTCCGCCGCGCCGCCCCGCGCCCCGCCGACGTCGCCGCGCTGGCCGGTTTCCTGACCCTGGACGCCGCCGCGCTGGCCGAGCTGCGCCGCCGCCTCGGCCTCGCGATGTCGGACGCCGACCTCGCCTTCTGCCAGGCCCATTTCCGCGACGAGGCCCGGCGCGAGCCCACCGTCACCGAGCTCCGCCTGCTCGACACCTATTGGTCCGACCACTGCCGTCACACCACCTTCCTCGCCGCGCTGACCGCCGTCGAGTTCGAGCCCTCGCCCCTGCTGGAGCCCTTCCGCAAGGCCTGGGAACGCTACCATCAGGTCCGCCTCGGCCTCGGTCGCGACGGCAAGCCGGTCTGCCTGATGGACCTGGCGACCATCGCCGCGCGCGAGCTTCGCCGGCAGGGTCGGCTCGACGACCAGGAGGATTCCGAGGAGGTCAACGCCGCCTCGCTCGTCGTGCCCATCGAGGTCGACGGACGGTCCGAGGAGTGGCTGGTCATGTTCAAGAACGAGACCCACAACCATCCGACCGAGATCGAGCCCTTCGGCGGCGCGGCGACCTGCCTCGGCGGCGCCATCCGCGACCCGCTCTCCGGCCGATCCTACGTCTACCAAGCCATGCGCGTGACCGGCGCGGGCAACCCCTTGCAGCCGCTCGCCGAGACCCTACCGGGCAAGCTCCCCCAGCGGAAGATCTGCCGCGAGGCCGCGGCGGGCTATTCCGCCTACGGCAACCAGATCGGCCTGGCCACCGGCCTCGTGGCCGAGCACTACCACCCGGGCTTCGTCGCCAAGCGCATGGAGGTCGGCGCGGTCGTCGCCGCCGGCCCGCGCCGGGCCGTGCGCCGCGAGGCGCCGGCGCCGGGCGACGTCATCGTCCTCGTGGGCGGGCGCACGGGCCGCGACGGCGTGGGCGGCGCCACCGGCTCCTCGAAGGAGCACACCGAGGCCGCCCTGCAAAGCTCGGCCGAGGTCCAGAAGGGCGACGCCCCCACCGAGCGCAAGCTCCAGCGCCTCTTCCGCGACGAGTCGGTGAGCCGGCTCATCAAGCGTTGCAACGACTTCGGCGCCGGCGGGGTGTCGGTCGCCATCGGCGAGCTCGCCCCCTCCCTCCATGTCCACCTCGACCGCGTCCCCCTGAAGTACGACGGGCTCGACGGCACGGAGATCGCGCTGTCCGAGTCCCAGGAGCGCATGGCCGTCGTCCTGGCCCCGGCCGACGTCGCCGCCTTCGTCGCCGCCGCCGCCCGCGAGAACCTCGAGGCCGTGCCGGTGGCCGATGTCACCGACACCGGCCGCCTCGTCATGGAGTGGCGCGGCGCCCGCATCGTCGACCTCAGCCGCGCCTTCCTCGACACCAACGGCGTCCCTCAGTCCGCCGCCGCCAAGGTCCGGGCGCCCTCGGCCGACCGCCACCCGTTCCTGCCCGCGACCCGTCCGCCCGGCGTCGCCGAGCTCCGCGCCTGCCTCGCGTCCCTGCCCAACGCCGGCCAGCGCGGCCTTGTCGAGCGTTTCGACGCGTCCATCGGGGCTGGCACGGTGCTCCATCCTTTCGGCGGCCTCACCCAGACCACCCCCCAGGAGGCGATGGTAGCCAAGATCCCCGTGCTCGTCGGCGAGACCGACGCGTGCACGGTCATGGCCTACGGTTACAATCCCGAGGTGGCCCAGTGGTCGCCCGGCCATGGCGCGGTCTGCGCCGTGGCGGAGTCGATCGCCCGGCTGACCGCCGCCGGCGGCGACCCGGCCCGCGCGCGCCTGACCTTGCAGGAGTATTTCGAGAAGCTGGGCGGCGATCCCGTCCGATGGGGCAAGCCCCTGGTCGCCCTGCTCGGCGCCCTCGAGGCCCAGCTCGAGCTCGGCGCCCCGGCGATCGGCGGCAAGGACAGCATGTCGGGCTCGTTCAAGGACCTCGACGTGCCCCCGACCTTGGTCGCCTTCGCCATCGTCCCCTCGCTCGCGTCGCGAACCGTGTCCTCCGAGCTGAAGCGGGCGGGCTCGGTCCTCGCCCTCGTGGAGGTTCCCCGCACCGAGGCGCTCCTGCCCGACCTCGCGGCCGCCCGCGAGGCCTGGGGAGCCGTCCATCGCCTCATCCGCGCCGGCAAGGTGCGCGCCGCCGCCGCCGTCCGGCAGGGCGGGGTGGGGCACGCCCTCGCGCGCATGGCCTTCGGCAACCGGGTCGGCGTCGCGCTGGATGCCGCTCCCGCCGCCGACTTCCTCGTCCCCTCCTACGGCTCGCTCGTGCTGGAGGTCGCCGACGCGGCCGACCTCGCCGGCGTCCCCCATCGCGTCCTCGGGCGCACGGTCGCCGAGCCGGCGCTGTCATGGCCGGGAGCGTCCGCGCCGCTCGATGAGCTCCTCGCCGCCCACGAGGGAACGCTCGAGCCGGTCTACCCGACCCGCGCCGCCGAGCCCGCCAAGCCCATTCCTTCCATCGCGCATGCCACCCGGTCGACCCACCGTCCGTCCGCCAAGGTGGCTCGCCCTCGCGTCATCATCCCCGTCTTCCCCGGGACGAATTGCGAGTGGGACACCGCCCGCGCGTTCCGCCAGGCCGGCGCCGAGCCCGAGATCCTCGTCCTGCGCAACCTCGACGCCGCCGGGCTGGCGGAGTCGCTCGACGCCCTCGCCAAGGCCGTCCGCCGCAGCCAGGTCCTGATGATCCCCGGCGGCTTCAGCGCCGGCGACGAGCCCGACGGCTCCGGCAAGTTCATCGCCGCCGTGCTGCGCGCCCCCGCCGTTCGGGACGCCGTCATGGACCTCCTGCGCTCGCGCGACGGCCTCGCGCTCGGCATCTGCAACGGGTTCCAGGCCCTGATCAAGGTCGGCCTCGTGCCCTACGGCGAGATCCGCGACATCGACCCCGCCGCGCCCACGCTCTTCCACAACCGCATCGGCCGCCACCTCTCGCGCTACGCGACGACGCGCGTGGCCTCCGTGCTCTCGCCGTGGCTGAGCCGCATGGAGCCGGGCGAGCTGCACGCCGTCCCGTTCTCGCACGGCGAGGGGCGCTTCACCGCGCCCGAATCGACGCTCCGCGCCCTCGCCGCCGCCGGCCAGGTCGCCTTCCAGTACGCCGGCCCCGACGGGCGGCCGTCCGCCGCCATCGCCGACAACCCCAACGGCTCGGACTGGGCCATCGAGGGTATCTCCAGCCCCTGCGGCCGCGTGCTCGGCAAGATGGGCCATAGCGAGCGTCGCGGGCCCGGCATCGCGGTCAACATCCCGGGTCGCAAGCACCAGCCGCTCTTCGAGGGCGGCGTGGGGTATTTCGCCTAGGCAGGGAACCTCGGGCGGGCGGACGGCATCCAAGGGCTGGACACCCGGACGGGTTCCTTTTCCCTATGCCCATGCGCCGCCTCGTTCCCCTGTTGCTCGCGCCCCTCGCCCTCGCGGCCGAGGAGACGCCCCGCCATGAGGCGATGGACTACGGTCCTTTCCTGACCGCCTCGATCGAGAACCCCCGCGGCGAGAATTCCGACAAGGGTAAGGGCGCCGCGACCGACAAGGCCGTGGTCGTCCGCCATGGCAGGCGCGAGGCGGCCTCCGCCTTCGACACCGACACCCTCCGCATGTCCGGCGCCTGGACCGGCGGCTGGCTCGCCCTCCGCGGCGTCGCCTTCGACGCCGAGCACGGCCCCAACCCGGGCGCCCCCAAGGACGCCGCGGTCTTCTACGAGACCGATCCCGGACCCGGCTGGTGTCCCGAGGGCAGCTTCGCCGAGACCCGCAAGGTCGAGGCGCCCGACGCCCGCTACGCGCGGCGTCCGCTCGGCCCCCTTCCCGCCGCCCACGCCAAGTATCGCGGCCTCTTCCTCAACGGCCAGCGCGTCATCTTCTCCTACACGGTCGGGGCGGCGGCCGTCCTCGAGTCGCCCGATCTCGGGGTGGTCGACGGGCGTCAGGTGCTGGTGCGCGAGTTCGAGGTGACGGACGGCACCCTGGCCGCCTGGGTCAAGCTCGCCGACCCCGTCGCCCGCTCCAGGTCCGAGCTCTCCGGCCCCGGTTCGGCCGTCCTGCTTCCCCATGGCGGCTCCCACGTCGTCGCCGTCGCCGTCTCGGGCGTCGCGGGCGACCGTCTCCGTGCCGCCGGCTCGCTCGCGCTCGACCTTCGCGGCCTGAAGGTCGGCGCCAAGGTCCGCGTGGCCTACGTGCGCGCCCCGCTCGCCGAGCGCCCCGCCGCCTTGGCCGCCGCCGCCAAGGCCGCCGCCGCGCCGGCCGCCGACCTGCTCGCCCTCACCAAGGGCGGGCCCTCGCGCTGGAAGGAGACCGTCGAGGTCCGCTGGCAGATGGGCGAGGCCGAGACCGAGAAGGCGCTGGCCCGTCTTCGTCGCGCTTCCAAGCCCGACCCCGCCCGTATCCGCGAGCTCGAGGTCGCGCCCTACCTCGTCGACACCTTGCCCGTGCCGGAGACGAACCCGTACGGCTCGTGGATGCGCCTCGGCGCGCTGGATTTCCTCGAAGGCAACCGCCTCGCCTTCTCCACCTGGAGCGGCGACGTCTGGGTGAGCACCGACCTGGCCGCGAAGGACGGCGCCGTCCGCTGGAAGCGCTATGCCACCGGCCTCTTCCACCCGCTCGGGCTCAAGGTGATCAAGGGTGTCATCCATGTCCTCGGACGGGACCAGATCACCCGCCTGCGCGACCTCGACGGCGACGGCGAGGCGGACGCGTATGAGAACGTGAACAACGACGTGAAGATCACGTCCAACTTCCACGAGTTCGCCTTCGACCTCCAGGTGGACTCCCGCGGCAACCTCTACTTCCTCAAGGGCGGCCCGGTGAACCCGGGAGGCCGCGGCTGGGGCCCCCTGAGCCCCCACCATGGCTGCATCTTCCGCCTGCCTCCCGACGGTTCGCGCCTCGACATCATCGCCACCGGCGTGCGCGCCCCCAATGGCATGGGCATCGGGCCCAACGACGAGGTCTCGAACGGCGACAATCAGGGCACATGGGTCCCCGTCGACTACCTCAACATCCTGCCCGAGCCCGGCCCGGCCATCTCCAAGCCCAGCTTCGTGGCCGTCCCCGACCTCTCGCATCTCACCCCCCCTCCGGACAAGCAGCTTCCCAAGCCGCTGTGCTGGCTGCCGATGGACATCGATAACTCCAGCGGCGGGCAGACCTGGGTGACCGACGACCGCTGGGGTCCGTTCAAGGGGCGCATGCTCTACACCTCCTACGGCAAGTCCTCGCTCTTCCTCGTCCTCCAGGAGCGCGTCGGCGACGTCCTCCAGGGCGGCGTCGTGAAGTTCCCCGTTCGCTTCACCACGGGCATCATGCGCCCCCGCTTCAACCCCGTCGACGGCCAGCTCTACGTCACGGGCCTCAAGGGGTGGCAGTCCAACGCCGTGAAGGACGGCGCCATCCACCGCGTGCGCCACACGGGCAAGTCCGTCACCTTCCCGACCGCCGTCTCCGT
>CAIPVK010000204.1 GCA_903868455.1 uncultured Opitutia bacterium | reverse complement strand
GTCGGACATGGGGGTGGGTGGGAAGGGGGGCGGGGGGTGAGGAGTGGGGAGCGGGGAGTGGGGAGCGTGAAGGGGAGGGTGAGGACGAGGAAGACAAGGAGGTGGAGGAGGACGAGGAGGCGGAAGAGGCGGAGGAGGGAGTGAAGGGGGAACGGAGGAAGGGATGAAAAGACGAAGGGATTAAAGGGACGAAGAGATGAAGGGGAGGGGAGCCGGGGTCAGCGCTTGGGCTTTCGCTGGCAGGCAGGGCAGAGGCCCCAGTAGATGACCTCGGCCTCGTCGATGGCGAAGCCGTGGTGGTCGTGAGCCGTGAGGCAGGGCGCGTGCCCCTTGGCGCAGCAGACGTCCTGGGTGTGGCCGCAGGCGCGGCAGACCAGGTGGTGATGGTTGTCGCCCACGCGGTCCTCGTAGCGCGCCGCGGAATCCGCCGGTTGGATGCGCCGGATGATGCCCTTGTCGGTCAGGACCGTCAGGACGTTGTAGACCGACTGGCGGGAGATGGAGCCGAGCTCGACGCGAACGCCCTCCGCGATCTCGTCCGCCGTGGCATGGGGACGTCGGGAGACCTCGCTCAAGACCGCCACGCGCTGCGCCGTCACCGGCAGGCGGTGTTGGCGGAGGATGTCGGCGGCAGCGCGCACGACGCTACTCCACCGGTGATTTGGACAATGTCAAAATCTTTTGCCAGGGCGGGTAGGCTCGCAGATTCCTATCCTGGGCAACACGCGCGGTTGCGTGCAGGCCGCGGCGGCGCGGCGAGGTCCACGATCGCGGCCAGGGTGCGGGGCAGGGCGGCGCGGCGATAATGCGACCAACGCCCGTCCTTGCGGACGATGACCAATCCGGCAGAGCGCAGCACGGCGAGGTGGCGCGAGACCGTCGGCTGGTCGCGTCGGGCGTGCGACTGGAGGTCGCAGACGCATACCTCGCCTCGACCGATGCGGGACAGCAGGGCGAGCCGGGTGGGGTCGCCGAGGGCGCGGCAGAGCTTGGCCATGGTCGGGAGGCGGGCGGGCTTGACCGAGGGCATCCACCGGCCCTACACATACGCTTATCCGTATGCAATTCTAACCCCGCGCGCTTCCCACTCCCCGCTCCCCTTCCTTTCATCCCTTCAATCCCTTCATCTTTTCAATCCCTTCCCCCTTCAATCCCTCCTCCGCCTCCTCCGGCTCCTCCACTTCCTCGTCCTCCTCCGAATCCTCCCTTTCCCCCTATACCCCCATTCCCCCATCCCCCTTTTATTCATGTCCAAACCCCTCGTCCTCATCCTCTGCACCGGCAACTCCTGCCGCAGCCATCTGGCCGAGGCCATCCTGCGCAAGGCGGCGGGCGACCTGGTCGACGTGGCCAGCGCCGGCTCCAAGCCAGCCGGGTATGTCCACCCCGAGGCCCTCGCCGTCCTGGCTGAGATCGGCCTCGACGCGTCCGCCCACCGCTCCAAGCACCTCGACGCGTTCCTCACGGTCCCCGTGACCACCGTCATCACCGTCTGCGGCAAGGCCGACCAGGTCTGCCCGACCTTCCCCGGCCAGGTTCGCCGCCACCACTGGGGCTTCGATGATCCCGCCCACGCCACGGGGACGCCCGAGGAGGTGCGCGCCGAGTTCCGGCGCGTGCGAGACGAGATCCGCAAGGTCTTCGAGGCCTATGCGGCCGGGCTGCGCGACGCCCGATGAGCCTGCGCCGCGTCCTCCTCGCCGAGCTCGCCGGCACGGCCTTGCTGCTGGCGACCGTCGTCGGCTCCGGCATCATGGGCGAGGTGCTCTCGGCCGCCAATCCCGCGGTGGCCTTGCTCGCCAACAGCCTCGCCACGGGCGCCGCGCTTTACGTGTTGGTCGTCGTCCTCGGTCCGGTTTCCGGCGCCCATCTCAACCCCTTGGTCACGGTCATGGCGTGGCGCGACGGGCTCATCGGCGCGCGCGCGGCCGCCGGCTACCTTGTCGTCCAGTTCCTTGGAGCCCTCCTCGGCGTCGTCCTCGCCCATCTGATGTTCGGCCTGCCTGCGCTCCTCGCCTCGCCCAAGCCACGCGCCTCGCCGGGCCTCTGGCTTAGCGAGCTCGTCGCCACGGTCGCGCTGCTCGCCGTCGTCCGCGCCTGTCGCGATCGGTCCGACGGCAAGGCGCCCGCGCTCATCGCGCTGACGGTGTTCGCCGGCTACTGGGCGACCGCGTCGACCTTCTTCGCCAATCCCGCCGTGACGCTCGCGCGGACGTTGACCCCGACCTTCGCGGGAATCCGCCCCGCCGACGCGCCCGGCTTCCTGCTCGCCCAGCTCGCCGCCCTGTGCCTGGTGGTGCTCCTCGCCCGGTCGCGTGGTCCCTGACGCCCGGCCTGTCTAGCCGCCGTCGACCCAGTCGGCCGGCATCTCCGCCTCGAGCCGGTTCTCCAGGGCGTCGGGCAGCTCGTGGAAGAGGTCCAGCCGCGCGGCGCGCTCGACCGCGTCGACGCTCACGATGAAGCGCCGGAAATCCGCCGAGCGCGCGGTGGACTGCGACATCAGGAAGGCCTGCAGGCGCGGCCCTCGCGGGGTCTCGTCCGCCACCGTCATCCAGCACGCGTCGGGCACGGCGGAGCCGGAGGCGAGCCGCCGGTTCCCGCCCAGGTAGGCCGGGCCGACCGTCACCCAGATCTCGCGACAAGCCGCGGCCGTCCGTTCCGCCAAGGCCGCCTCGAGCTCGCGCCAAGGCCCCTGGTTGAGGTCGGGCGCCTGCGGGATGATGTTGGACATCAGGAAGGTCTCCTCCTGGGCCGCGGCGCCGAAGCGCGTGGCGATGGCGTGGTTCGGGGCGAGGTGGCCGCGGTCATACCCCGAGCCTGAGTAGTCCTCGTGGCGCACCTGCGCCCGGGTGCGCGCGTCGGCGCGGAAACGCGAGGGGCGCGGGAAGCGCTCGGGCAAGGTCTCGGCGGGCAGGCGGTAGGCCGACCACGCCGGGTTGCGACGCGTCTCGTCGTAGCCCACCGAGTACGCGCGGTTGACCAACAGCGTGAGCGGATGCGGGTAGCCAGCCGCTCGAGGCAGCCCGGCGTAGGCGTGGCCGACGCTCGGCCGAGCCGGCGGGGTCGGCGCGACCGGGTTCGGCTCAGGCTCGCGCGTCGGCGCCGGCGCCGGCTCCGCCGGTCGGGGCGGCGGGACGGGGGGCGCAGGCGGCGCGGGTTCCCTCGGGGGGACCTGCGGAGGCGCGGGTCTCGCCTCGGGCGCAGCCGGCGTCGGCTCGACCCGAGCCGGGGGCGGGACCTCGCCGTCCGGCGTCATCTGGCGCCAGCTGCGCCAAGCCAGCCAGACCAGGCCCGCCAGGAGCAGGTTGATCAGGAGGAGGATCAGCAGGGAACGCGCGGCGCGCATCCCCTCCGTCTTAGGACGACCGAGGCTGGGTGGAAAACCTTATCGCACCTGGGAGGAAGGTCTCAGGCCTTGCCGGGCACCGGGGGCTTCTCCTCGGGCAGGCGCACCTCGCCCTTCTCGAAGTCCGCCGCCGCGGGGGAGCAGGCCTGGCCGTGCCAGGGCGAGCGCGCGTTGTCCACCAGGTCCGCCCAGCGCACGAGGT
>CAIPVK010000203.1 GCA_903868455.1 uncultured Opitutia bacterium | reverse complement strand
GTCGATGGCCGCGGCGGAGACGATGACAAAGCCGTCGGGCGAGACCACGGTGCCCAGGGTCTCGACCGCGCGGTCCTGGCTCTGGGAAGGCTGGTCGCCGGCGGAGATGGTCATCGAGACCGTGGCGCGGACGACGACGACGGCGTCGGCTTTCTCGGCGACAAGGCGGCGGGCGGCGGCGGAGGCGGCCTCGGCGGCGCCGAGGTCGGGGAGGGCCGCGAGCAGGGCGGCGAGGAGTAGGATGGGGCGCATGGGGAAAGGTTCAGCGGGCCTCGGCGGCGGCGAGGGCGGCCCAGTCGGGCTCGCACTCGAGGATGGAGCCGGTGACGCCGCGGCGGACGCGGAAGACGACGTGGCGGGGGCGGGCGGCGGCGAGGGCGTCGAGGACGGCGCGGAGGTCGTCGTTGGAGGCGAGCGCGCGGCCGTTGAGGTCGGTGAGGATGTCCCCCGCGCGCAGGCCGGCGAGGTCGGCCCAGCCCGAGCGCTCGACGCGCGTCACGACGACGCCCGTTTCGGCATCCCCGAGGCGACGTTCCTGGCGGTCGTCGAAGGCGAGGGCGCGGGCGGAGAAGCCGAGTCGGAGGTCGCGCACCGTGGGCAGCTCGGAGGGCGGCGCGGGGCGCTCGGCCAGGGGAAGGTCGACCTTGAGCGGCTTGCCGTCGCGCAGGACGTCGAGGGCGACGGTGGCGGAGGGATCGTACTCGCGCAGGGTGGAGCCGAACCACTCGGCGTCCTCGGGCCGGCGCGCGGGGATGACCTTGCCGTCGAGGCGGAGGAGGAGGTCGCCGACCTTGAGCCCCGCCTTCTCGGCCGCGCCGCCGGGCACGAGCTGGGTGACGCGGAGGCCGGAGCGCGCGTCGGCGCCGAGGGCCTTGGCCAGCTCGGGCAGGAGGACCTGGGTGGAGACGCCCGCCCAGGCCTTGGGCACGCGGGGCACGGGCGCGGGATCGGTCTCGGGTCCGACGCGCACCACGGCGACGAGGTCGGCCTCGCCGCGGCGGATGCCGACCATCACGGGGCGGGGCTCGGCGCCGGCGAGGGCGAGGCGCGTGGCCTCGCGCAGGTCGGCGAGGCCGCGGACCTCGCGCCCGTCGGCGCGCAGGATGAGGTCGCCGGGCTGCAGCGCGGGCTTGGCGAGCTCGGCGGGGCCGCCGGCGCGGAGCGAGTCGACGAGGACGCCGGAGGTGTCGGGGCGGCGCAGGCGGCGGGCGGAGAAGGCGGTGAGCTCGCGGAAGGTGGCGCCCCAGGCGGCGAGCTCGGCCTCCCGGGCGAGGCGGGGCTGGCGCTCGGCGGGGACGAGGGAGACGGCGAGCTCGCGGTCGCCGCGGCGCAGGCGGACCTCGCAGGGCTGGCCGATGGGCAGGCTGGTCTCGGCGAGGCCGAAGTCGGGCATGCCCTCGGCGTCGGCGGCGTGGACCGGGGCGCCGCCGAGCGAGAGGAGGATGTCGCCCTGGACGATGCCGGCGGCGGAGGCGGGCGAGTCGGGCAGGACGCCGTCGACCAGCACGCCGCGCGCGCCGGCCTGGCTGCGCAGGAGGGGGCGGGCCTCGACACCCGTCCAGCTGCGGCGCACGCGACCGTCGCGGATGAGGGCCTCGGCCACGGGCTTGGCGGTGTCGGAAGGGATGGCGCCGCCGAGGCTGCCCACGCCGATCTCGTTGACGCCGACGATGCGGCCGCGGAGGTCGACGAGGGGGCCGCCGGAGTTGCCGCCGAAGATGACGGCGTCATGGCCGATCCAGCGCACGAGCTCGCCGACCGACTCGCCGTCGAGGTCCATCTGGCCGACGAAGCGGGTCATGATCATCCGGGGGTTGGCGACGATGCCGCGGGTGACGGATTGGTTGAGGCCGGCCGGGCAGCCCATCGACAGGACGACGTCGCCCGTGCGCAGCTCGGAGGACGGGGCGAACTCGGCGACGGCCAAGGGGCGCGCGCCCGGGGCGCGTCGGGCGAGGTCGAGGCGGATGACGGCGAGGTCGGTCATGGCGTCGGCGCCGACCAGCGTGGCGGGCAGCTCCTCGCCGTCGGCCATGCGGCAGAGGAAGGCCGCGCCGCGGCCGGCGACGTGGTAGTTGGTCAGGACATGGCCGCGGTCGTCGATGACGGCGCCCGAGCCGACGCTCGTCTGGCGGCGCACCCTGCCCTCCCCGCCCTCCTCCGAGATGACCTCGATGCGGACGACGGCCGGCGAGACCTTGGCGATGGCGGCCGAGGCGTCCTGGGCGCGGGACGCGAGGGGCAGGAGGAGCAGGGAAAGGAGGACGAGGCGACGCACGCCCCGAGCGTGCCGCCGCCGCAACCGGGGTCAACGGGAATGCCCTCAGCCGCGGCCGGAGAGCTCCCTCAGGGCGCCGAGCAGGCCCCGCTCCAGGGCGGCGGGGGCGGGCACGTTCAGGCGATGCACCCTACGCTCCGCCTCCTCGAGGCAGGCGAGGGCCGAGGCGACCGCGGGGGCCGACTCCGGCCGCTCGCGGGCGAGGAGCCGGAGGGCCTCGGCGAGCTCGGCCAGCATGCGCGTGCGCAGCTGGCGCTCGTGGCGCGAGACATGCGCGTCCTCGAGCTTGCGCGACTCGTCGGCGTCCTCGGCCGGGGGTGACTCGAAGGGGTCCTCCTCCAGCGCCCGCCTGAGCAGCGCGGCGTGCGCCTGGTCGAGGCGGCTGAGGAGGCCGTAGGCCTCGATGACGAGCAGGGAGGCGGCGGGGCCCCGGACCTCGGAGGCGCGGCGGGCGAGCGCGGCGAAGGCCCCGACGGCGTCCCGCCAGGCGGGGAGCGCGAGGGGCTCGCCGTGCCCGCCGAGGTCGAAGCGCGCGCAGCGGCTGAGGATCGTCGGGAGCAGGCGGTAGGGATGGGTGGTGACGAGCACCAGGAGCAGGCCGCGGGCCGGCTCCTCGAGCGTCTTGAGCAGGGCGTTGGCCGACTCGTCGTTGAAGCGGTCGGCCTCGCGGATGACCGCGGCCTTGCGGCCGGAGTGCGAGCTGAGGTTGGCGAAGCGGACGAGCTCGAGGGCGGCGTCGACCTGGATGAGGCGCATCTTGCCCGAGGGCCGGAGCTCCATGAGGTCGAGGTGGCCGGCGGCGACGGGGGCGCCGAGGTGGACGGACGCCAGCTCCGAGGCGGCGGCGAGGAGCGACGGCAGCTCGCCGCCCGTCAGCAGGACGGCGTGGGGCAACCGGCGCTCGCGGGCGGCCGCGAGGAGCGCGGCCTTCGCGCCGGCGCGCGCGTCAGGCGAGGCGGCGGCGGACCTCATGCCAGATGGCCTCGGCCACCTCCGCCTGCGGGCGGGTCGCGTCGAGGACGAGGAAGCGCGCCGGCTCCGAGCGGGCCAGCGCGTGGTAGGCGTCGCGCACGCGACGGTGGAAGGCGAGGTCGAGCGCCTCGAGCCGGTCGGCCTTGCCGGAATCGCGCGCGGAGGCGCGGGCCAGACCGACGGCGGGATCGAGGTCGAGCAGCACGGTGAGGTCGGGCCGCACCTCGCCGCAGGCGAGCCGGTTCACGGAATCGACGAGCGCGGCGGGCAGGCCGCGGCCGCCCCCTTGGTAGGCGACGGTGGAGTCGGCGAAGCGGTCGCAGAGGACGACCTTGCCGGATGAGATCCCAGGCCGGATGACGTCCTCCACCAGCTGCGAGCGGCAGGCCGCGAACAGCAGCGCCTCGGCGGGCCCGCCGATGCGGCTCTCGGGACGCTTGAGGATCTCGCGGATGCCCTCGCCGAGGACCGTGCCGCCCGGCTCGCGCACGCGGATGACGCGATCGGGCGCCAAGCCGAGCTCCCCCACAAGACGCTCGGCCAACCGACCGATCTGGGTCGACTTGCCGGCGCCCTCGCCACCCTCGAAGGTGACCAAGGCGCCCTTGGAAAGCGTGAGGGCGGCCACGGCACCATTGGCACGCAGCCGCCCTCGGTGGGCAAGCCCCAAGCGGG
>CAIPVK010000202.1 GCA_903868455.1 uncultured Opitutia bacterium | reverse complement strand
TCCGCCGCGGCGAGGGTCCTCGCCCAGTCCCCCGACTCCACGTCGAGCCGCGTCCGGAGCGTCCGGAACGCCCGGAGCGGCAGCCGGCTCAGCCAACAGGCCTTGCGGATGCCGAGGAGGGCGTCGGGTCGGCTGCGCTCGACGCAGGCGAGCGCGGCCCTCCAGCCCATGCCGGGGTCGATGGCGATCGGCACCGCTCCCGCCTTGAGCAGGCCGTGGAAGCCGGTGAGCAGCTGCTCGCCCGGGCGCAGGGCCAGGAGGACGCGCGCGCCGCGCCCGATGCCCGAGGCGCGGAAGAGGCGCGCGGCCGCGTCCGTGCGCCGGTCCAGCTCGGCGAAGGTCAGCGTCGCGTGGGCGACCTCGCCCGAGGGTCCGAGCGAGAGCGGGGTCTTCACCGCCAGCGCGCCCGGGCGTTCCTGGGCGTGGCGTCGCAGGAGCAGGGCGAGGTTGGCGTCGGCGTCGGGCAAGGGCTCCTTGCTAGGCGGGCGCGCCGACCCCGCCAACAAAAACCCCCGCCGGCGGCGGGGGTCTCGAGGGTCCGGTCGCGGACCTCAGTAATCGGTCAGGGTGAAGGCGCCCCAGAGCAGGGTCACGCGGTCGCCCGAGGTCGTGCGGCGGGTGTAGAGCTCGTCCGTGCTAAGCTTGATGGTCGCCTTGTTGTTCGAGGCGTAGGACCCGCTCTCGACCTTGACGATGCCGAGGAAGTTGAAGGAGGGCTCCATCGCCACGGCCTTGCCGTGGTTGTCCGTGTCGTAGGTGGTGCAGCCGACGAGGGCGGACGCGAGAAGAAGGGCGGTGACGGGGGTCTTCATCGGGGGAGCCCTCATCTTCCCCCTACCTCCTGCCGTGACAAGTCCGGATTCAGGCCCTGCCCAGCCAGAGGTCGACCAAGGCCGGCCCCCGGAAGAACCAAAGGGCCCCGGCCAGGGCCAGGGCGGGCACAAACGGCACGACCTCAGGGGCTTGCGTGCCGCGGACCTTGGCGAGGATAAGCCGGGGCAGGATCAGCAGGAGGCCGATCACGGACCCGGCGAAGAAACAGAAAAGGGCACCCTGCCAGCCCCCGAAGGCGCCCACCCCCGCCACCAGGAGGATGTCGGCCTCGCCCATGGCCTCGCGTCCCTTCCAGACGCTCCCGATCGTTCGGACCCACCAGGTGAGGGCGGTCCCGACCGCCACCCCGAGAAGCCCTTCGCCGAGACCGGCCACGTGATCGGCCAGCGGGATGCGGTGGGGCTCGATGCCGTGCAGCGAGGGTAGGGCGGCGGAGAAGGCGAGGCCGGAAAGGACGAGCAGGAAGTTGGGCGCGTCGGGCACCGTCATGCTGTCGATGTCGCACGCCGCGAGCAGGAGGAGCAACGGCAACAGCACGCTCGCCGCCAGGGCGCGGTCGGCCGGGAGCGCGACCCAAGCGAGCGCGAGCGCGAGGCCGCCGGCGAGCTCAAGCAGGGGGTAGCGGATCGAGATGCGCGCGCCGCAGCAGCGCGCCTTGCCGCCCAGCGCGAGCCAACCGAGCAGGGGGAGGTTGAGCCAGGCGGGGATGGGTTGGCCGCAGGCGCACCTCGAGCCGGGGCTGACCACGGACTCGCCCCTCGGGAGCCGGTGCGCGCAGACGTTGAGGAACGACCCGATGCAGAGGCCGACGAGCCCGGCGACCAGCGCCACCGCGTCCGGATGGGCGAGTCGCAGGGTCTCGAGGGAGGGGAGGGGCATGGGGAGGAGCGGGGAGCGGGATGACTTAAGTTTGTAGGATAGGTTGAGATGACGAGGGATGAAAGAAGGAAGACGATGCGAACGAATTCATACTCCGCACTCCCCGCTCCCGTTTAGCCAGTAAGCGGGCTAGCCGGTTAGCTTGGCGCACGCACCCCGCACCCCACTCCTCGCTCCCCGCTCACCGAGCCTCGCTCCCCTCGTTCATTCCCCCAACGCCCTTGCCATCGCCTGGAGCGGCGGGAGGATGCCCGTCCAGGCGCGGAACGCCAGGGCGCCCTGCCAGCGGAGCATCGACCGGCCGTCGCAGCCGCCGACGCCGAGCTCCTGGGCCTCGCGCAGGAGGGCGGAGCGGTGCGCGCCGTACGTCGTGTCGTAGACGAAGGACGCGCCCTCGAGCGCGGCCTTGGCCAGCGGCGAGGGGTCCTCGGGCTTGAGGCCGAGCACGGTGCAGTTCACCACCACGGATCCGGCGGGGACGCGCCCGAGGTCGAGGCCGCCGACGGACACCCTGGGGTCGCGGAGCTCGCCGGCCAGCGCCTCCGCCTTGTCGGCGCTGCGGTTGAGGAGGAGGAGCGAGGCCGCGCCGAGGCGAAGGCACGCCGTGGCCACCGCGCGGGCCGCCCCGCCCGCGCCGAGCAGGACGATGCCGCGGCCCTCGGGCCCGACCCCGGATTTCTCCGCCAGCGCCTCGGCGAAGCCGACGCCGTCGGTGTTGAGCGCGCGCCAGCCGCGGGGCACCGCGACCAGCGTGTTGGCGGCGCCGCAGTCGAGCGCCGTGGGGTCCTTCTCCTGCGCGAGCCGCAGGCCCTCGAGCTTGTGGGGGAC
>CAIPVK010000201.1 GCA_903868455.1 uncultured Opitutia bacterium | reverse complement strand
TCCAAGGACGCCATCCTCGAGGCCGCCCACGGCCACGGCGGCGCCGCCTTCGCGCTGCTGGCGGTCGCGGCGGTCGCCACCTGCCTCTACAGCGCCCGCATGATCCGCCTCGTCTTCCTCGGCGAACCCCGCTCGGAAGCCGCCCGTGAGGCGCACGAGTCGCCCTGGACCATGGCCCTTCCGCTCGTCGTGCTCGGCCTCGGCTACTCGGTCGTCGCCGGCACCTACCTCGGGCTCCCCGAGGCCGCCGCCCGCGTCCTGCCGGAGCCGATGGCCTTCCACCTGGGCGCCGCCTCGGCGGTCGGCCTCTCCGCGCTGGCGCTGGGCGCCCTCGCCTTCCTGTTCTACGGGCGCTCGCAGGGCGACGCGCTCCGCGACCGCGCCCCCGCGCTGTACGGCGCGCTCGAGCGCCGCTGGATGGACGGCCTCTACGACGGCTACGTCGCCAAGGTGCAGCAACCCGCGGCCGAGCTCCTCGCCTTCCTCGACCTCGCCCTGATCAACGGCCTGGCCGGCAAGGTCCTCGCGGGCGGCATCCCCGCCCTGCTCGGCGCGGCCTCGCGCCGCCTCTTCCACGCCGGCTCCGTCCGCGCCACCGCGGCGTGGTTCACGCTCGGCGCCCTCCTCCTTGTCGCCCTCCTGATGGGCCTTATCTGAGATGGACACCTCCTTCCTCGCCTCCGGCGCGCTCCTCGACCTCGCGGTCGGCGCGCCCCTCGTCCTCGGCGTCCTGCTTCTCCTGCTCGGGCGGCACCTCGGCCTCTCCGGGCTCGTGCTCGCGGGCAACGTCGCCGCCCTGCCCGCGCTCTTCCAGCTCGGCTTCCTCCTGACCGAGGGCCGCCTCGGCGCGGCCAGCCCCGTCGGCGGCTTCCTGCTCGAACCCCTCGGCGCCGCCCTGTTCGGCATGTCCGTCGTGGTCGGCGCCGCCGCCCTCCACAAGGCGCTCCGCCAGCTGCGGGACGTCCGCCTGCCCCACGCCTACCTCGGGCTCGTCCTCATCCTCTGGGGCGGCACCCTGGGGGCCTTCGCCTCGCCGCTCTCCACGCGCGCCGGCGTCATCGCGGCCTACGCCCTCCACGAGGTGGCCCTCATCCCCACCTTCGTCCTCACCCTGCACTGGGGCGGCGAGGGGCGGCGCGCCGCCGCCATGCAGATGGCGATCTACCTCACGCTCGGCGCGATGGTCGGCCTCGCGGGCCTCCTGCTCTGCGACTTCTCGCCCTCGGGCGTCGGCGCCACCCAGGCCGGCCTGCTCCTGCTCGGCTTCGGCACGCTCGTCTCGCTCTTCCCCTTCCACAGCTGGGCCGCGCCCGGCTACTCGGCCGCCCCCACGCCGGTGTCGATGATCCACGCAGGCGCGCTGAAGAAGTTCGGACTGGCGGTCATCGCCGCCTTCTGCGTCGGGCGCCTCGGACCCTGGGCCGACGTCCTCCTTTGGCTCGCCCTCGGCAACACCGTGCTGCTCGGCGTCGTCTGCCTCGCGCAGCGCGACCTGAAGCAGCTCGTCAGCTGGAGCTCCGTCGCCCACATGGGCCCCATCTTCCTCGGCCTCTGGGTCGCCGACGCCACGGGCAAGGCCGACGGGCTGGAGGCCGCCGGCCTGCTCATGGTCGCCCACGGCCTCTCCGCCGCGGCCCTCTTCGCGCTGGCCCACGAGGTCCGGACCAAGGCCGGCACCTACCGCCTCGACGAGCTCGGCGGCCTCGCCGCCCGCGCCCCGGTGCTCGCCGCCTGCTTCATCGCCGCCTCCATGGCCTCCATCGGCCTGCCCGGCTTCGGCAACTTCTGGGGCGAGTTCGGCGTCTTCCTCGCCCTGCGCGACCAATCGCTCTGGGTGCAGGCCGCCGCGGCCTCCACCGTGGTCGTCTCCGCCGTCTACATGCTCCGCGCGACGGCCGCCGTCTTCCACGGCCCGCTCAACCCCGAGCTCGCCGCCCGGCGCGACGAGGGTGACCTCGGCTGGGCGGACCGCCTCGGGCCGCTCGCCCTGCTCGCCGCCTCGCTCGCCGTAGGCTGCCTGCCCTTCCTCGTGACCCGTCTCCTCCGTCCATGAGCCTTTCCCTCCTCGCCCTCGACGCCTTCCGCGACGCCGCCCCCGGCGCCGCCGACTGGCGCGCCCTGCTGCCCGAGATCGTGGTCGCGGGCCTCGCGATCGTCGCCCTCGTCCAGGCCCTGGTCCTCCCCAAGGCGGGCCGCTGGCTGATCCCGACCGTCGCCCGCCTGGGCCTGATCGGCGCCGGCTGGCTCGCGCTCGAGGCCGCGCCCGCGTCCGGCGCCGTCTTCGCCGGCCTGGTCGAGCAAGGGCCCTTCACCGCCGCCTGGCGTCTCCTCTTCATCCTCTGCGCGCTGCTCACCAGCCTGATCGGCTCGCGCTTCTTCGCGTCGCGCGGCGCCGACGAGGCCGAGTTCCACCACGTCCTGCTCGTCCTGACCGCGGGCCTGATGGTCCTCGCCCAGTCCGCCCACGTGGCGACCTTCTTCGTGGCCCTCGAGACGGCGACGGTCGGTCTCTACATCCTCGTGGGCTTCCTTCGCGCAAGCCGCCCGGCGCTCGAGGCGGCGGTCAAGTACCTGGTGGCCGGCGGCCTCAGCTCGGCCTTCCTCCTGATGGGCTTCGTGCTCCTGCAGGGCCTGGCGGGCGCCGACCGCGCCCACGGCGCGGACCCCCTCGCGTTCGCGTCGATCGCCAACGCGCTCGCGGCCCAGCCCGGCTCGCCCCTCGGCCTCGTCGGCGCGGCGCTGGTCCTCGTCGGCGTCGGCTTCAAGCTCGGCGCCTTCCCCTTCCACGGCTGGGTGCCCGACGTCTACCAAGGCGCCCCGACGCCCACCACCGCCCTGCTCGCCACGGCCTCGAAGGCCGCCGGTGTCGTCGGACTCCTCCTGCTCGTCCAAGGCCCCCTGCTCCCCTTGCACGCGCGTCTCGCCGACGTCCTGGCGCTCCTCGCGGCCGGCTCCCTGCTCGCCGGCAACCTCGGCGCGCTCGGCTCGACCGACGCCAAGCGCGCGCTCGCCCTCTCCGGCGTCTCGCACGCGGGCTTCCTCCTGGCCGCCTTGGCGGCCTCGGTGAAGTTCGTCGGCCTCTCGGGCAACCCCGGCGACGGCACGACGATGCTCGAGGCGGTGACGCCCGGCCTCCTCCTCGCCTACCTCCTCGCCTACGTGCTCGGCACCTTCGCCACGCTCGGCGCCCTCGCCGCGACGCCCGGCGAGGACGACGCCAAGCGGCCGCTCATCGGCCTGCGCGGGCTGATCGGGCGCGACGGCTCCCTGACCGCCTCCCTGACCGTCGGCATCGGCTCGCTCGCGGGCATCCCGCCCTCCGCCGGCTTCCTCGCCAAGCTCCTCGTCCTCTTCGCCCTCGTCGCCACCGAGTCGTGGCTCCTGCTCGGCCTGGCGGTGGTCTCCGTCGCCATCAGCATCCATTACTACTTCTCGATCGTCCGCGAGGCCGTCTCGCGCACCGAGGAGCCCGGCGAGCCCCTCGCCGTCCGCTGGCAGGACCGCCTGGTCCCGCTCGCGCTCGGCGGCGCCACGGTCCTCCTGGGCCTCGCCATCCTGGCGGCCTGGGCGTCCGCCCGCTGAGGTCAGCCCCGGCGTCGCCCGCGCGGATGGTGACGGCGATGCGCCGCGGCCAGCCCGGCGCGGTCGACCGCGGTGTAGACCTGGGTGGTCGCGATGTCGGCGTGCCCGAGCAGCTCCTGGATGGAGCGCAGGTCGGCGCCCCCGCCCAGGAGGTGGGTGGCGAAGGCGTGGCGCAGGAGGTGGGGCTTGACCGGACGGTCGATGCCGGCCCGGCGCGCGGCGGCGCGGACGCCGACCCAGAAGGTCTTGCGCGAGAGCGCCTGCCCGCGCTCCGAGAGGAAGACCGCGCTGCCGGTGCGCGCGCGGGCCAAGGCGGGGCGGCCGGCCTTGAGGTAGGCGCGGATCGCCGCCGCGGCCGGCTCGCCGACCGGGACGACCCGGTCCTTCGAGCCCTTGCCGCGCACGCGGACGAGCGCCTCGTCCAGGTCGAGCGCGGGCAGCTCGAGGCCGCAGAGCTCGGACACGCGCAGGCCCGAGCCGTACATGAGCTCGAGCATGGCGCGGTCGCGCAGGCCGTGCGGCGTCGAGGTGTCGGGCGCGGCGACGAGGCGGGCGGCCTCCTCCGGCGACAGCGTGCCGGGCAGGCGACGCCGGTGGCGCGGGCCGCGGGCGAGCTCGGCGAAGTCGTCGCGCCTCAGGCCGGAGCGGACGAGGTGGCGGGCGATCGCCCGGGCGGCGGCGAGCTTGCGGGCGAGCGTGGCGGGGGAGACGCGCCGGCGCCCGAGCCAGGCGAGGAAGGCGTCGAGATCGGCCGGTCCGACCTCCGTCCACGCGCGGCGGCCGGCGCGCGCGCAGGTCGCGGCGAGCTGTCGGAGGTCGCCCTCGTAGGCGGCGGCGGTGTGGGCGGAGAGCCCGCGCTCGAGGGCGAGATGGGCGAGGAAGGCCTCCATCGGCTCGGCGAGGCCCTCGGGGAGGGCGGGCTTGGGGCGCCGCGGGCGCATCGCAGGGCAGTCTTGCCCCCGCCGCCGCGGAGTCCATAAGGAACGGCATGGGCTCCCCCCGGGAACGCGCGATCAAGCCGACGGACCTCCGCGGCATCCTGCGGTATGTCCCGATGTTCCGCGACCACGTCTTCGTCATCGCGGTGGACGGCGCGGTCGTCTCGCACGAGAACTTCGTCAACCTCGTGACGGACATCGCCGTGCTCCGCAGCCTGAGCATCAAGGTGGTGCTCGTCCACGGCATCGGCCAGCAGCTCGGCGACCTCCTGCGCGAGCACCGCATCTCCGCGCCCGACATCCACGGCGAGGGCCCGACGGACGCGCCGACGATGTCGCTCGCCCGCGAGGCCGCCGCCCTCGTCTCCCAGACCGTGCTCGAGCAGCTCTCCCAGGCCGGCCTGCGTTGCGCCATCACCAACGCCGTCCGCGCCACCCGGGTCGGCGTGCTGCGGGGCAAGGACCACCTCTTCACCGGCAAGGTCGAGAAGGTCGACACCGCCCTGCTCGCCTCGATGCTCGCCCAGGACATCCTCCCGCTCGTCACGCCCATCCTGTGCGACCGCGAGGGGCAGTCCCTCCGGGTCAACAGCGACCACCTCGCGGCCGAGCTCGCGGTGGCCCTCCGCGCCTCGAAGCTCATCTACCTCACGCCCCACGCCGGCCTGACGGTCGGGGGCGAGGTGAAGGTCAACCTGCCCGAGGACGAGCTGGCCGCGCTGCTCGCCGACAAGCGCTCGGGCCTCGAGCCCCGCCTGCGCAGCAAGGCCCAGCAGGCGGCGTTCGCCCTCGACGAGGGGGTGCCCCGCGCCCACATCCTCGACGGCCGCGTCTTCGGCGGGCTGCTCATCGAGATCTTCGACAAGGTCGGCCTCGGCACGATGGTGCACGCCAACGACTACGACCGCATCCGCCCCGCGAGGCGCAAGGACGCCCAGGCCCTCTACAACCTCGCCCGACACGGCGCCAAGGCCGACGCGCTCGTCGCGCGCTCGCGCCAGCAGGTCGAGCAGTCGGTCGGCGACTTCGTGGTCTACGAGATCGACGACTCCATCATCGGCTGCGCCGCCCTGCGCCGCTTCCCTGGCAACGCCAAGGTCCGCGAGCTCGGCGCGGTCTACGTCCAGCCCTTCTACCACGGCCGCGGCGTCGGCACCAAGCTCGTCGAGTACCTCAAGCGCAAGGCCAAGAAGGAGGGCGCGGCCAAGCTGATCGCCCTGACCACC
>CAIPVK010000200.1 GCA_903868455.1 uncultured Opitutia bacterium | reverse complement strand
GGTCACGAGGATGAGGCCGCGGGGGCGCTCGAGGAGGTCGCGCACCATGTCGGGCAGGCGCAGGTCCTTGAGCGAGAAGATGTGCGTCGGGATGAGGCGCAGCACCATGCCGACCACGCCCTTGCCGCGGTAGACGTTGACACGGAAGCGGGCCTTGGACTGGAAGGAGAAGCCGAAGTCGCAGCCACCGGTGGACTTCAGGCGCTCCATCTGGTCGGACGGCGCGAGCGAGGCGGCGAGGGCCTGGGTGTCCTCGGCGGTGAGCTTGGGGCCGTCGAGCGGCACCATGTCGCCGGAGATGCGCAGGCACGGGGCCTGGCCGACGTGGATATGGAGGTCGGAGGCGCCGTTCTCGATCATCGCCTCCAGGAGCTGGTGCATCTCGTAGGCCATGGGTGTCAGTCCTCCACGGCGACGGTCGCGCCGAGCACCTCCTCGATGGTGGTCATGCCCGAGGCGACCTTGCGGATGCCGTCCTCGCGCATCGACCGCATGCCCGACTGCCGCGCCTTGCGGCGGAGGTCGACCAGGGAGGCGCCGGAGTAGATCATCTGCTGGATCTCCTCGTTGGAGACGAAGAACTCGAAGACGCCGCGGCGGCCCTTGTAGCCGCGGTCGCCGCACTTGGCGCAGCCCGCGCCCTTCATCGGGGTCGCGCCGGCGAGGTCCTTGGCCGTCATGCCGATGGAGGCGAGCTCCTTGGCGGTCGGGGCGTAGGGAGCGGCGCAGCTCTGGCAGACGCGGCGGATGAGGCGCTGGGCGAGCGCGCCGCGGAGGGCGGCGGAGACGAGGAAGGGCTTCACGCCGATGTCGACCAGGCGGGTCACGGCGCTGACCGAGTCGTTGGTGTGGAGGGTGGAGAACACCATGTGGCCGGTCAGGGCGGCGTTGACCGCGATCTCGGCCGTCTCGAGGTCGCGGATCTCACCGATCATCACGATGTTGGGCGCCTGGCGGAGCATGGCGCGGAGGGCGGCGGCGAAGGTCATGCCGACGTCGCGCTTGACCTGGACCTGGTTGATGCCGGTCAGCTGGTACTCGACAGGGTCCTCGACCGTGATGATCTTGCGGTCGGGCTTGTTGATGTAGTTGAGCGCCGAGTAGAGGGTGGTGGACTTGCCCGAGCCGGTCGGGCCGGTCACGAGGAAGACGCCGTCGGAGTTGCCGATCAGGCCCTGGAAGGTGGCCTGGTCGTCGGCGAAGAACCCGAGCTCGGGGAGGCCCAGCCGGAGCCCCTCCTTGTCGAGGATTCGCATGACGATGGACTCGCCGTAGACGGTGGGGAGGACGGAGACGCGGAGGTCGATGTCCTTGCCGCCGGACTTGGCCTGGATGCGGCCGTCCTGGGGGATGCGCTTCTCGGCGAGCGAGACGTCCGCCATCAGTTTGAGGCGGGAGATGATGGAGGCCTGCAGCCGCTTGGGCGGCCCCTTCATCTCCTGCAGGACGCCGTCGATCCGGAAGCGAACGCGGAAGCGCTTCTCGAGGGGCTCGAGGTGGATGTCGGAGGCCTTGCGCTTGATGGCGTCGACGATGAGGGAGTTGACGTACCGGATGATCGGGGCGTCG
>CAIPVK010000199.1 GCA_903868455.1 uncultured Opitutia bacterium | reverse complement strand
TCGAGGGCGAGGACCGGCTGGTGAAGTCCGTGCTGGTCGACTTCGGCGCCGACGGCCGGCCGGCCGGGTTCCATTTCGCCAACGGCGTCATCCGAAGCCGCAAGCGCCTGACCTACCGCCAGGCGCTCGCCTTCCTGCGCGAGGACGACAACGACAAGGTCCGGGCGGTGGCGCCCCCGCCCGCCCACCAGACCGGTTTCCCCGGCCGCGCCCTCGCCTCGCTCGACGACGCCGAGCTCGACCTCATCCGCGGCCACGTGCGAACGCTGTGGTCCCTCGCCTCCCGCCTCCGCCGCGAGCGCTTCGCCGAGGGCGCGCTCGACCTCGACATGACGGAGATCAAGCTCTTCGTCGACGCCGAGGGCTACGCCGACCGGGCCGAGGTCGTCGAGCACGACGAGTCCCACCAGCTGGTCGAGGAGTTCATGCTCCTGGCCAACGAGGCGGTGGGGCGCACCCTCACGAAGGCCCGCATCCCCCACGTCTCGCGCGTCCACGACGAGCCCGACCCCGAGAAGCTGGCCTCCCTCCGCGAGACCCTCGTCGTGGCGGGCGTCAAGGTGGGCGACCTCGCGCGCCGGCAGGAGATGGTCAAGGCCCTCGCCCTCCTCAAGGAGCGCGACGACGGGCACGTGCTGCGGGTGCAGCTCCTGCGCTCGCTCCGCCAGGCCTGCTACCGCCCCTCGGCCGACGGCCACTACGGCTTGGCCAAGCGTCACTACAGCCACTTCACCTCGCCCATCCGCCGCTACGCCGACCTGGTCGAGCACCGCATCCTGGACTCCTGGATGGCGCGCGAGCGCCTGCCCTCCGCGCCCCGCGAGCCGACCCGCACGCCCGGCGTCGGCGAGCTCGCCCAGGTCTGCGACGCCATCTCGATCACGGAGCGCAACAGCGCCGAGGCCGAGCGCGACTCCGTGAAGGTCAAGTTGCTCGAGCTCTTCGAGCGCGAGGCGGAGCGGACGGACAAGCGCCCCTTCGAGGCGCGCATCATGGAGGTCCGCAGCCACGGCCTGATGGTCGAGCTCACCGCCTCGCACGCCTACGGCCTGGTGCACGTCACCACGATCACCGACGACTTCTACCAGCTGAACGCCGCCGGCAACGCGCTGGTCGGGCGGCGCCACGGGCGCGTGCTCGCGGCCGGCGCGGCCGTGCGCGTGACGGTCGACAAGGTCGACCGCTTCAAGCGCCAGGTCGATTTCCGCCTCGCCGACGCGGGGCGCCAGGCCCCCCGCGGGCCCGAGCGGCGCAAGGGCGGACGCGGGGGCTGAGCCGCGGCCTCAGCGCCAAGTGAGGAGCAGCGCGACCCAGGCGCGGGCGTAGTGCGCGGCGGCGCGCAGGACGCCGACCCTCGAGCGCGGCCCGGCCTGCCAGCGCACGGGGATGGCGACCACCCGGTAGCCGTTGCGACGGAGCTTGGCCCCGACGCGGGCGCCGAAGGCGAAGCCGCCCAGGTCGTGCGGGAAGGCGACCGCGCGGAAGGCGGCGGTGCGGACCACCTTGAGCCCGCAACCCGGGTCGTTCATCCCCGAGCGGGGCAGGACGCGCCAGAGGATGGAGAGGAAGCAGGAGAGGAACGCGCGGAGGAACGACCGCCCCTCGATCACGGAGAGGGGGTGCCAGCGGTCGCCGACGACCATGTCGGCCTGGTTGGCGACGATGA
>CAIPVK010000198.1 GCA_903868455.1 uncultured Opitutia bacterium | reverse complement strand
CGGCCGGCTCCGCCGCTGGAAGGTCGACGACCATCATCCCGACGGCGGCTGGCGGGCGTTCTTCGCCCCCATCTGGTACGAGGGCGGCACCGGCCCCGAGCACGCCTGGCAGTCCAGCTCGGGCAACGACGAGTTCGAGCCCAAGCTCTCGCTCGTGCCCCTGATCTACGGCACCCTCAAGGGCACCGCCTACGCCCTCGTCTTCGCCCTGCCGATCGCCCTGCTCGCCGCGATCTACGTCTCGCAGTTCCTCCGCCCCGAGCTCAAGCGCGTGATCAAGCCCACGATGGAGATCATGGCCTCGCTGCCCTCCGTCGTCCTCGGCTTCCTCGCCGGCCTCTGGTTGGCCCCGCTGGTGGACGGCCATCTGGTGGGCCTGATGCTCGCGCTGCTGGCCATGCCGGCCGCCGCGCTCGTCTTCGGCGGCCTCTGGTCCCGCCTGCCGCTCTCGCAGCGCCGCCGCATCCCGCCGGGCTGGGAGTTCGTCGCGCTGCTCCCGGTCCTCGCCCTGGCCATCGCCGCGGCCTGGGCCGCGGCGCCCGCCGTCGAGGCCGCCCTCTTCAGCGTGACCGATCCCGGCACCGGCCGGACCGTCGCCGACGTCCGCGAGTGGTGGCGCCTGTCCACCGGGCTCTCCTACGACGCGCGCAACTCCGTGGTGGTCGGCTTCGTCATGGGCTTCGCCGTCATCCCCGTGATCTTCACCATCGCCGAGGACGCCCTGTCCAACGTCCCGCCCTCCCTCACCTCCGGCTCGCTCGCCCTCGGCGCCAGCCGCTGGCAGACGGTCTGGCGCGTGGTCGTCCCGACCGCCATGGCCGGCATCTTCTCGGCGGTCATGATCGGCTTCGGGCGCGCGGTGGGCGAGACGATGATCGTCGTCATGGCCACGGGCAACACGCCGGTCATGGAGATGAACCCCTTCAGCGGCATGCGCACCCTCTCGGCCAACATCGCCGTCGAGCTGCCCGAGGCGCCCGTCGGCCACACCCACTACCGGGCGCTGTTCCTCGGCGCCTGCTGCCTCTTCCTCATGACCTTCGTCCTCAACACCGCCGCCGAGATCCTCCGGCAGCGGCTGCGCGAGCGCTACAAGGTCGTCTGACCCATGAAGGACCCCGTTCCCAACATCCCCGACGCCAAGCCCCCCGCGGGCGAGGCCCTCGTCTGGTTCACCGCGGTCGGCCTCGTGCTCGGCCTCGTCATGGTGACGGCCCTGGTGGGGGTCATCGTCACCAACGGCTTCTCGGCCTTCTGGCCCTCGTCGGTCGAGCGCGTCGAGCTCGCCGACGGGCGCACGCTCCTCGGCCCCCTCGCCCAGGAGCGCCTGAAGCCCGGCACGCCCCCGGCGGACGGCATCCTCGAGCGCCAGTACCAGGTCGGCCTGCGCGAGGTCAACGGCCAGAGCTTCGTCTGGGTCGACGCCGCCGCCGCGCGCGCCGCCTCCCGTCCCGAGGGCGCCCTCGCCCTCGAGCGCATGGAGAACGGCGCCGCCTTCCTCCTCCCCGCCGGGCTGCGCCTCGCCGACGGTGGGCGGCTGGCGGCCTCCGACCCCGCGTTCCTCGGCCGCCTCGAGGCCCTCATCGCCGCGGTCGCCGACCGCCGCGACCGCCTCGCGGAGGTCGAGAAGGTCCGCATCGGCCGGATCAACGGCGAGCTCCAGCGCGTGAAGGTCGGCCTGCGCAAGGCCGCCGACCTGCGGCTGCCCTCCTCCGACCT
>CAIPVK010000197.1 GCA_903868455.1 uncultured Opitutia bacterium | reverse complement strand
TACTCCAGCCACATCGTGGTCGACGAGGCCTTCGTGCTGCGCGTGCCCGAGGGCATGGACCTCGCCGCCACCGCCCCCCTGCTCTGCGCCGGCATCACCACCTACTCGCCGCTGCGCCACTGGAAGGCCGGCCCCGGCAAGAAGGTGGGGATCGTCGGCCTCGGGGGTCTCGGCCACATGGGAGTCAAGCTCGCCCGCGCGATGGGCGCGCACGTCGTCCTCTTCACGTCCTCGCCCGCCAAGGTCGCCGACGGCCTCCGGCTCGGCGCCCACGAGGTCGTGGTGTCCTCCGACAAGGCCGCCATGGCGCGCCACGCCAACAGCCTGGACTTCGTCCTGGACTGCGTCTCGGCCCAGCACGACCTGAACGCCTACCTCGGCCTCGTCCGCCTCGACGGCACGCTCTGCCTCGTCGGCGTGCCCGAGCACCCGCTCTCCGTCGCCGCCTTCAGCGTCATCATCCCCCGCCGCAACTTCGCGGGCTCGGGCATCGGCGGAATCGCCGAGACCCAGGAGATGCTCGAGTTCTGCGCGAAGCACAAGATCGTCTCGGACATCGAGCTGATCCCCGTCCAGAGGATCAACGAGGCCTACGAGCGCATGCTCCGCCAGGACGTCCGCTACCGCTTCGTCATCGACATGAAGTCGCTCTGAGGTCGCCCCGCCCCATGCGCCTCGCCTCGTTCCTGCCGCTCCTAGCCCTGGCCTTGGCCACCGCGGGCGAGTTCCCCCCGCCGCGCGTCGTGGCGACGCCGCCGGCCGACGGCGGGCGGGGCCTCGTGCGGGTGAGCGCGACCGAGATCCGCCACTACGACGGCGACCGGAAGAAGCCCGGCTACCTCGTCAGCAAGGACAACGGCGAGACCTGGGCGTACGTGAAGGCGGGCAAGGACTACCCGCCCAACTTCGGCGGCATCTCCAAGGAGGCGCCGGCCCTCGCCCGCAACCCACGCACGGGCGAGTTCATCCGCATCCAGCCCATCAAGGGCCACGTCTTCCTGTCGAAGGGAGGGCTCGACGGCACCTGGGTCGCTGCGACCAAGGACGGCAAGGCCTCGTCCGGCTGGGCGACCTCGCGCGACGACCTGGTCGTCCCGCCCGGCATCCTCCGCACGCCGCTCTTCGTCGACGGCGGACGGCGGATCGTGGTGCCGACGCACAACGCCGGCGCCGGCACGACGATGTGGCTCTCGGACGACGGCGGGCTCTCCTGGCGGAAGTCCAGGACCGTGATCAGCGCCCCGGCCCACCAGGCGGGCGGCGTCCACAAGGGCGTGCGGTGGCAGAACCGCGGCGTCGAGGCCACGGTGGTCGAGCTGCGCGACGGCACCCTCTGGGCGCTGCTGCGCACCTCGCAGGACGTCCACTACGAGTCCTTCTCCAAGGACAAGGGCGAGACCTGGACCCCGGGCGCGCCCTCGCGCTTCGTCGGCACCCTGACCATGCCGACGCTCGGCCGCCTGGCCGACGGCCGCCTGCTCGTGCTGTGGACGAACCAGGCGCCCCTGCCCGAGCTCGTCACCGCCAGCGGCAAGGGCGGCGAGGACGCCTTCACCAACCGCGACACCCTGCACGCGGCGGTCTCGTCGGACGAGGGCCGGACGTGGAAGGGCTTCCGCGAGGTCGGGCTCGACGAGCATCGCGCGCGCGCGGACTACGCCACCTGGGGCGGGCCGCAGGATCGCGGCAACCACCAGGCGGAGTTCGTCCAGCTCGACGCCGACCGCATCCTGGTGTCCTACGGCCAGCACGCCAACCACCGCCGGCTCGCCATCGTCGACCTCCGCTGGCTGACCGAGCGCCGGCGGGAGACGGACTTCGCCAAGGGCGCGGGCGACTGGCTGCACCACAGCTTCATCCCCGTGCCCAAGGGGCACTGCTCCTATAACCGCAAGCCGGCCGCCACCGTGGTCGACCACCCCTCGCGCCCCGGTGCCAAGCTCCTCGACATCGCCTTCCTCGACGACGCCGAGCTGACCAACGCCGCCTCGGGCGCGGATTACCGCTCCGGCGGCGCGGCCTGGAACTTCCCCGCGGGCAAGACAGGCAAGCTGACGCTGCGCTTCCGCCTGCCGGCCGGCTCGGTCGGGGCGCGGGTGAGCCTGATGGACCGACTCCATGCGGCCTGCGACCGCACGGCGCCCAGCTTCGCCACCTTCACCCTTCGCCTCGCCCCGGGCGCGGCCCTCGGCGGCGTCGCGCCTCGCGCGGACACCGACCACGAGCTGACGCTCGAGTGGACCGGGACGGAGAAGGGCGCGACCTGCGCGGTCCGCCTCGACGGCAAGCCGGCGGGGACGCTCCCGCTCGCCAACGCCGCGGTGAACGGCGTCAGCTACCTCCACGTGATCGCCGACGGGGATAAGCCCGGCCCGGCCATCCGGCTCGAGCGCGCAGCAGCGGAGGTGCGTTAATAGGGCCTGCGGCCTCACCGAACCCTTCGGTTGCTGCGCTTCGCTTGGGGCTTTCGCCCCGATGCCTTCGGCATCGCTCCTCGCCATGCCTGGCTCGGCTCATCCCTCCCAGCGACGTCGAGGGGTTGAACCAGAGTGGCGGAGAGGGAGGGATTGGCTCCGCCGCTTCGCGGCTCCGGGCCTTCGGCCCAATCCTGCGGATTGCCTGTTCGGCCTGCGGCCTCACCGAACCGAGGTCC
>CAIPVK010000196.1 GCA_903868455.1 uncultured Opitutia bacterium | reverse complement strand
GAGCGCGGCGGGCGTCAGCAACCCGTCATCGGCCGCCGCGCGCGCGCGCGCGGCGAGGGCGGCCGTCTCGGCGGAGCGGAGGGCCGCGGCGCGCGCGGCGGCCTGGGCGACGGACAGGGCGACGTGGGATTGGAAGGTGTCGTTGAGCGCGCCGAGGAGCCGGGCCTTGCCCTCGGCCTGGGCGGCGGCGCGCTCGGCCGCGGCGTAGCGGGCGCGAAGGCCGAGGTCGCCGCGACGCAGGGGCTGGACGAGACGCACCTCGGCGCCGCCCTCGCCGCCGAGATCCTTGGCCTCCGCCTCGAGGCGGGGCGCGGCGCGCTGCTCGGCCGCGAGCGCCTCGGCGAGGCGGAGCCGCAGGCCGGCGTCGGCCGCGAGCACGTCGGGATGGCGTTCCAGCGCGAGGCGCAGGGAGTCGTCGAGCGTGACCTCGGCGGCGGCGAGGAGGGGAAGGAGGAGGAGGGCGAGTGCGGAGCGCATGGCGGGAGAGCCGATTCGGGCGCGAGGCCCCGGCGGGCGGCCGGGGACGGCTGCGTGACGCGGCGTCGCGCCGTCACCCGACGACGCCGCGTTCTCCCCGAGGGGAGAGTCATGCCGGGCTCAGATGAGCAGCGGAACGCGACCGGCCGACGCCACCCTTGGCGGTCGGACGTCAGTCGGGGCGGAAGGCGGAAGGCTGGCGACAGGGAAGGCCGGCAACATCGACAAGGCGCGAGGACCGGACGGGACGAGATCGATCGGGACGTGAATCGAGGGCGCGGTGGGCGCGGGAAGGATGCCGGCGGAGGGACCATGGCACTCGCAGGTCGCGCGATCGTGGTCGTGCGAGGGGCAATCCTCGTGGGAATGCCCGCAGGTCTCGCCGGAGGCGTCGTGGAAGACGCCGGAGAACCAACCCTCGTGCTCCGCGGCATGACCGAACACCGCGCCAAGGACAAGGAGGGCGAGGGTCAGGATCAGGCGGCGGGGCTGCCGGGACACGGAAAGCACGGTCTCAGGGAGGTGACAGGGGGCAAGGGAAAAGGGGATGGCAGGGGAATTGGGGGCTAGGGGAATTGGGGGATGGGGACAGGGGGATGACGAGGAGGACGAGGACTACGGGGAGCACGAGGAGGCGGAGGAAACGCGCAACGCGAGTTCTCGCCCGCGGACCCCGCCACCCCGCCGTCCAGCTGACCGCTACCTCGGGAACGACCGGGCGGACTGACTGTCCCATGTGGACCCCATGCGCCCCGCCCTGCCCCTGCTGTTGGCCGCCTCCTGCCTCGCCGACCCGTCGACCTGGCTCGGCGGCTCCACCCAGCGGGGCGGCAAGGCCCGCTTCGAGGTCGTCGACGAGGAGCTCGTCGGCACCGCGGTGGCCGGGACGCCGAATTCCTTCCTCTGCACCGACAAGGCCTACGGCGACTTCTCCTTGGAGTTCGAGTTCAAGGTCGACCCCCGCCTGAACTCGGGCGTGCAGTTCCGCAGCAACGCCTTCGACAAGGACACGGCGTTCACCGACGCCTCGGGCAAGACGATCAAGATCCCCGCCAACCGCGTGCACGGCTACCAGGTCGAGATCGACACCGACACCGCCAACCAAGGCAACCGCCAGTGGACCGCCGGGCTCTATGAGGAGGGCCGACGCGGCTGGCTCTTCCCCGGCGTGCTTGGCGGGGACAAGGCCGCCTTCAGCGAGCAAGGGCGGCGCCTGACCAAGGTCGGCGACTGGAACCGCGTGCGCGTCGAGGCCGTCGGCCCCCGGATCCGCACCTGGCTCAACGGGGAGGCGCGTGTCGACGTGACCGACGGTGACGCGCGAGAGGGGTTCTTCGGGTTCCAGGTCCACGGCATCCGCGACGCCGCCCTCGCCGGCACGCAGAACCGCTGGAGAAACGTCCGACTCGCGGCCATCCCCGCCAACACCCTCTCGCCCGGCGAGAAGGAGGAGGGCTGGGAGCTGCTCTTCGACGGCACCTCGCTCGCCGGCTGGACCTCGCACCGCGGCGGCGCCGCGCCGACCAAGGGATGGACGGTCGCCGACGGCGTCCTCTCGGTCGAGAAAGGCGGCGGCGACCTCATCTCCTCGCGCACCTTCAAGGCCTTCGAGCTCACCATGGAGTTCCGCCTTAGCCCCGGCGCCAACAGCGGCCTCTTCTACCTGACCCAGGAAGGCGTCGGGAAGAAGGGCCCCGTGATGGGGCTGGAGTTCCAGATTCTCGACGACCTCGGCCATGCCGACGCCAAGCGCGGCAAGGACGGCAATCGGACGGTCGGCGCGCTCTACGACCTGGTCCCGCCGCCGGCGGACAAGGCGCCCGCGGCGGCCAGGGTGTGGAACCATGCGCGCGTCGTGACCTCGGCCGACGGACGCAAGGTCGAGCACTGGCTCAACGGCCGCCGGATCGTCGCCTACGACCGCGGCTCGGCGGCGTTCCGCGAGGCGCGCGCCGCGAGCAAGTTCGCGGCGCCCCAGTATGGCGCCGACTTCGGCGAGTGGCCCGAGGGCGCGATCCTGCTCCAAGACCACGGCGACCGGGTGGATTTCCGGAGCCTCAAGGCCCGGGCGATCAGGTAGGGCTGGCTCGCCGAGCCGGCCGAGGATGTCTCGGAGAAGGGGAGAAACCGAGCAGAGAAGGTCGAGACTTCTGCGGTGGCAGCGGGGTCAGCGGGGTCAGCGGATTAATCAGCTGGACAGCGGGATGGCGGGGTCAGCGGGGTAAGCGGGCGAGAACTCGCTGCGCTCGTTGGCGAATGAGGTCCTTAGCTGGTTGGCTTGTTGGCTCGATAGCTTGGAAGCGAACTGCCTTTTCCAGCTTTTCCCAGCTCTTCCCAGCCGCTTCTAGCCCCTTCTAGCGGAAGCAGCTGATTGATCAGCGGGGCGGCTGAACAGCGGGTTCGGCGGGCGACAACTCGCGTTGTTCGTCTCCTCCGGCTCCT
>CAIPVK010000195.1 GCA_903868455.1 uncultured Opitutia bacterium | reverse complement strand
GACCGGCACCACGGCGCCGGCCTCCTCCCGCCCGACGACCCCGATGCCTAAGGACCGTCCCGTCCCCCCGCCCGAGCGCTTCCTCGCCGTCGTCGCCTACGAGGGCACGGACTTCGCCGGCTGGCAGGTCCAGCCCAACGGCTTCACCGTGCAGGAGTTCCTCGAGCGGCGCCTCGCCAAGATCTTCAAGCGACCGGTCGACGTCCACGGCAGCGGCCGCACCGACGCCGGCGTGCACAGCGTCGGCCAATGCTGCCATTTCGACGTCCATTGGCCGCACCCCGCCTCCGCCCTCCTGCGCGCCCTACGCTCCGGCGAGCCCGGCGGCGTCCTCGTCCGCTCGATCCGCCGCGTCCCCGCCAGCTTCCACGCCCGCTACAGCGCCACCGGCAAGCGTTACCGCTACGAGATCCGCCGCGGCCACCCCCTGCCCTGGGAGGCCCGCACCTGCCTCGGGATCGGGGACCGCAAGCTCGACCTCCGCGCCATGCGGCGGGCGGCCAAGCTCCTGCTCGGGAAGCACGACTTCACCGCCTTCGGCGCCACCCACGGCCAGGGCATGGAGAAGGAGAACCCCGTGAAGGACCTCCGCCGGCTCGACATCCGCGTCCGCGGCGACCGCATCACGATCACGACCGAGGCCAGCGGCTACCTCTACCGCATGGTGCGCCGGCTCGTCGGCGGCCTGCTGCGCGTCGGCAAGGGCGAGCTCACGCCGGAGCGCCTCGTCGCCTACCGCGACGAGCGCGTCATCACCGCCGAGGTCCCCACCGCCCCGGCCCGCGGGCTGTTCATGGAGAGGGTGTTCTATGGGAAGAGGAAGAAGAGATTGAAGGGATGAAGCGATGAAGGGAGGGAGCTGGGAAAAGCTGGAAAGGGCTGGCAGGAGCTGGGAAGAGCAGGAGACGAGGATTCCGAGGAGGACGAGGATGACGACGAACCGGAGGAGGAGGATACTGCACCGGGGCCGCAGGCCCCCCCCGCTAGCCCGCTAATACCGCTAGCACCGCTGAGACAGAATTCAGATGAAAGATTTCAAAGTAAAGAGAGACCCAATTCCCGCGGTCACCGCTGATGGGGCACGGGCGTAACCATGCCCCTACCCACTCCCCACCCCTCCTTTCATCCCTTCATCCCCTTAATCCCCTTTAGTCCTCTTAGTCTCTTTTGCCCCTTCGAGCTCCTTCTAGCCTCTCCCAGCCCACCAACCGTCTGAAATCTTGCGTCTGACGTCTGACACCTACCTCCCCACCGCCACCCTGACCTCCACCTCGTTCGGCGAGGCCGGCCCCGGCGTCGTCCGGCCGGCCTTCACCTGCCGCGTCAGCTCGTCGTAGAGCTCCTCCGCGTCGTCGCCGCGTATCCGCGCGAGATCCGTCGTCTCCTTGGGATCCTCGCGCAAGTCGACCAGCTCAAGCGGGGACCCGCGACGGTCGGCGGGGGTCGCCGCGACGAGCTTGAGGTGTCGCTTGCGCAGGGCGAAGCCATTGGGAGCGTGATGGATCAGGGTCTCCCGCGCCGCCGCGGACTTGCCGGTCAGGACCGGCAGCAGGCTGAGGCTGTCCTCGCCGCCCTTGCCCACGGCAACCCGCGCGGCCGCGACCTCCAGGAGCGTCGCGTAAAGGTCCACCGAGCCGGACAAGGCGTCGCTGGCCGAGCCCCGGGCGATGCGGCGCGGCCAGCGGACCATGGCGGGGACGCGATGGGCGGCCTCGCCCAGGCCGAGCCGGCCGACGTCGAAGCCCGCCCATGAGTCGTGGTCGAACTCGCGCATCAGCTGCTCGCGCTCGGCGAGGTCGCGCGGGGCGTTGTCGGAGGTGATGACGACGAAGGCGTCCTCCGCGCGGCGCGTCTCGCGCAGGGCCATCAGGATCCGCCCGACGGAGTTGTCGGTCTCCATGATGACATCCGCATGCGGGTGCATCCCGCTCCGCTCCTTCCAGGAACCCGAGGGCGCGTGCAACGCGCCGGGCGTGGGCAGCGCGACCACGAGGAACACCGGACGCGGGTCGTCCTGCGTCTTGCGCAGCTCGGCGATGGCGCGGACGGTCAGGGCCTCGAGCAACTCCTCGGCCTTCACCTCCGTGGCCGACGGACGGTCCCCCTCGATCAGCCGATAGGGCGGACGGGGCGGGAGCGCCGAGGTGCCGAAAAAGGTGTCGAAGCCGTGCGCCAGCGGCCCGTCCACGAGGGTGGCCGGGGTTCCGGAGGCGGGCGCGGTCGACGTCCCGAGGTCCCAGGTGCCGAGAAAGACGGTGCGGTAGCCCTCGGCCTTGAGGTGCGTCGCCAAGGTCGGACGGCCCTGGCCGATGCCGGCCGGCGCTCGCCAGGCATGGCGTCCGGTCAGCGCGGCCTGCCGGGTCATCTTGCCCGCGGCGCCGTCGGCATGGAAATCGCGGAGGCGCATGGACTCGGTGGCGAAGCCGTCGAGATAGGGCGTCCGGATGCGGCAGCTCATGGAGAGCGCCGTGACGTCGCCCAGGCCTAGGTCGTCGGCCATCAGGAGGACGATGTCCGGCCGGCGCAGCTCGGCGGCGCCCGCGAGGGCGGCGAGCAGGAGCAGGAGGACACGGGACATCGGGGAAGGTATTAGCAACGGCGGACGGGGAATCAAAGGGTAATAGAGGGGTGATGGGGAGCGGGGAGTGTGGAGCGGGAGATGCTTGAGAAGGCTAGGAGGGGCTAAAAGGGACCAAGAGGACTAAAGGGGAATAAAGGGATGAAGAGATGAAGGGATTAAGGGATGAAGGGAGGTTGGAACAAGGACTCGGAGGAGACGAATGAGCCGGAGGAGGCGGAGGACACTCTGCCAAGGCTGTAGGCCCCTCCGCTGACCCGCTGGCACCGCTGAGACAGATTTCAGATGAAAGATTTCAAAGTAACGAGAGACCCAATTCCCACGGCCACCGCTGATAGGGCACTGGCGTAACCATTCCCCCACCCACTCCCCACTCCCCGCTCCCCGCCCCCCTCACTTCCCTTCAACCCCTTCATCCTTTCATCCCTTCAATCCCTCCATCGCCTCAATCCCCCTCTTGATAGTTCTTTCCTTTGAATTCTTTCATCTGAATTCTACCCCCACCCCATGCCCCTCCTCGCCTACCTTCTCGGCTGCGGCCTGATTCTGGGGCTGGCCTATCGTCTCGCGCGTCCGCGACTCGCGGCCTGGGTCGGGCTCGACGACACGCGGGCGACCCCGGCGCACGCCTCGCCGGACGACGACAATCATCCCGCATCGGCGGGCGCCCTCCTGCCGCAGCACTTCTCGGCCATCGCCGCCGCCGGACCCGTCGTCGGCCCCATTCTCGCCGGCGCGGCCTTCGGCTGGGCCCCGACCCTCATGTGGATCCTGCTCGGCGCCATCCTCATCGGCGGCGTCCACGACTTCCTCGCCCTCGTCGCCTCCGTCCGCCGCCGCGGCGCGAGCATCGCCGCGGTCGTGCGCGACTCGGTCTCGCCGCTCAGCCACCGCCTCTTCCTCGGCTTCATCTGGCTCTCCTTGGTCTACGTGATCGTCGCCTTCGCCGATGTCACCGCCGGCACCTTCGTCGCGCGCGGCGCCGCCGGGCAGGACGCGCCGGGGCCGGCCGTCGCCACCGCCTCCCTCCTCTACCTCACCCTGGCCATGGCCATGGGACTCGCCGTTCGGCGAGGCCTTTCCGGCGGCGTCGCCCGCGCCATCTTCCTCCCCTTGGTCGCCCTGGCCATCGGCCTCGGGCAGGTCGTGCCGCTCGACTGGGGCTCGGCCCGCGACTGGGTGCTCATCCTCATGGCGTACTGCGCCCTGGCCTCGATGGCGCCCGTCTGGATGCTCCTCCAGCCCCGCGGGGAGCTCGGCGGCTGGTTCCTCTACGGCGTGATCGCGATCGCCACGGCGGGCTTGGCCATCGGCGGGCTCACCGGGCAGGTCGCCTTCCAAGCCCCCGCCTTCACCGGCGCGCCGCTCCTCGGCGACCTCACCGGCGCCCAGCCCATCCTCCCGATTCTCCTCATCACGGTGGCCTGCGGCGCCTGCTCGGGTTTCCACTCGGTGGTGGCGAGCGGGACGACCTCCCGCCAGCTCGACCGCGAGTCGGACGCCGTCCCCGTGGCCTACGGCGGGATGCTCCTCGAGTCCTTCTTCGCCTGCCTCTCGCTCGCCGTCTTCTGCGTGGT
>CAIPVK010000194.1 GCA_903868455.1 uncultured Opitutia bacterium | reverse complement strand
CGTCCGCGGGCGGGCAGGGGATGCCCCGGGCGTCGGGCGCGAGATCCGCGGCCGACGCGAGCCACCTCAGGACCATGCCCCCGGGCCCCGCCGACGGCAGGGCCACGCGCTTGCCCGCCGCGAGGGCGGCGGCGATCACGGCCCCGGTCGGGAGCTCGCCGCGGACGGCGGCGTGCAGGGCGACGGCCCGGGCCGAGCGCCAGAGGGCCGAGCCGAGCAGGTGGGCCGCGGCCTCGGCCTCCGCCCGGGCGAGCGCGTCGGGGCCGAGCGCGCGGCGGCGCGCGCGCATCTCGGAGCGGAGCGCGGCCTTGTCCATGGCCTCAGCCGCGCAGCGCGCGGTCGAGCGTCAGCGCGAGGAGCACCAGCGGCAGGTGCAGGAGCGAGAGGAGGAAGAAGGGGCGGGCGGCCGCCTCGCGGGTCGCGGGGTCGTCGAAGCGCGCGCCGAGGCGGACGTACGCCGCCGTCGAGAGGCCGGCGACCGCCCAGGCCGCGGGGTGGGCCGACTGCGCGACGAGCGCCGCGGCGGTCGCGGCCGCCATCAGGGCGAGGAAGGCGGAGGACTGGGCCGCGGCCGATTCGCCCGAGGGGTCGGCCACCGTGGCGATGCGGAAGCCGCCGCGCGCGTAGTCCTCGCGCCAGAGCGCGGCGAGGGCCATGAAGTGCGGGACCTGCCAGCAGAAGAGGAGGGCGAAGCCGAGCCAGGGCGAGGCCGAGAGGTGGCCGTCGTCCGCCCGTCCGGCCGCGCCGATGAGCAAGGGCAGGGCGCCGGGCAGCGAGCCGACCACGGTGCACCAGGGCGTGCGCGTCTTGAGCGGCGTGTAGAGGAAGAGGTAGGTCGCGGCGGTCGCGGCGGTCAGCGCCATCGCCGTGAAGTTCGCGCCGAGCCCGACCACGGCGAGGCCGCCGGCGAGGAGGGCGAGGCCGAAGGCCAGCGCGGCCCGCGGCCGGAGGGCGCCCGCCGGCAGGGGTCGGCCCTCGGTGCGGCGCATGCGGCCGTCGGGGTCGCGCTCCATCCATTGGTTGAGCGCGCCGCAGGCGCCCGCGGCCATGCCGGTCCCGACGCCGAGCGCCGCGAGGCGGCCGGCGGTCCAGGGGATGCCGGGCTCGGCGAGGAAGAAGCCCGCCACCGTCGTGAGCGTGGCGAGGAGGGAGAGGCGCGGCTTCGTGAGCTCGCGGTAGGCGGCGGCCGGGGTCATCGGGCCTCGGTCGGGCGCGCGCGCCGGCAGAGCAGGGCGAGGCAGCAGGTGGAGCTGAAGAGGACGGCGCCGACGAGGACGTGGATCGTGCGCGGGTGGGGGTTCTGCGGGAGGCCGAGGGCGAGGATGCCGAGCGTCACCTGCAGGGCGAGCGCGGCCGCCGCGACGCCGGCCAGCCGCCGGGCGATCCCGGCGCGCCAGCAGGCGACGACGAGGCCGACCACCGCGACGGAGGCGACGAGGGCGCCCGCGCGGTGGAGGGCGTTGACCCACCAGACCCAGCCCTCGCCGACGGCGGGCAGGAACAGGCCCTGGCCGTCGGTCGTCCAGAGCGTGACGCGGTTCTGGCGCATCACGGCGGCGGCGACCATCACGAGGAGGAGGGCGACGGGCGCCGCGGCGGCGAGCGAGCGGACGCGGGCCGGGACCGAGGCGTCCGCGCGGCGCCAGGCGCGCGTGTGGGTCAGCGTCAGCGCGGCGAGCGAGGCGACGGTCAGCTGCGCCATCAGGGCGTGGGCGATGCCGAAGCCGACGCCGCCGCGGTTGTGGTCCGCGCCGGTGTTGAGCTGGTCGAGCAGGACGCGCAGGCCGCCCAGCCCGCCCTGGGCGACGACGAGGCCGACGAGGGCGAAGGCGAGCAGCCGGACCTCGCGGCGCCGCTCGCGCAGGGCGTGGGCGGCGGCGAGGCCGACGAGGATCAGGCCGAACTTGGCGGCCGCGAGGCGGTGCGAGTGCTCGGCGAACATGTCGAGGTTCGTGAGCCAGCCGGGCGGGTTGACCGAGCCGTTCGAGAGCGGCCAGTCGAGGAAGGCCATGCCCGCGCCGATCGAGGTGGTGAAGCCGCCCGCCTGGAAGACGACCGCGGCCCAGGTCAGCGCGAAGGCGCAGAGGCCGAGGAGCACCCGGTCGGGGTCGCGCGTCGCGTCGGTGGACATGCCGGTGATTGGAGCCGTAAGCCGCGGGGGCGCAAGCCGGGGCGCTCAGCCGCCGGTGACGCGGACGCGCACCTCGAGCTTGCCCTCGGCGGGCCGGGGCGAGCGCAGCAGGATGAGGTCGTCGGCCGCCAGGGTGTCGGCCGGCCCTTCCGCGAGGCGCGGGTTGGCGAGGCGCCGGGTCGGGAAGAAGGCGAGGTCGGGCGCGCCCTTGGCGGCGGCCGCGGCGTCGGCGAAGCGCACCGTCACGGTGGCGCCCGACGCGTCCTCCTCCAGCGTCGCCTTCCAGCCCGTCTCCTCGCGCGGGGCGAGGCGGGCGTCGAAGGCGGGATCGCCGTAGAAGGCGACCGTCTCGCGGTCCCAGAGGAGGCCGACGAGCTGGCGCGCGCGCTCCTGGGCGTCCTTCGAGCGGGGGTCGAGGCCGGCGAGCGCCTCGGCGGCGAGCGGCGAGGCGAGGATCCGGCGGAAGGCGGGCTCGGGCATCGGGTTGCCCGTGTCGGGGAGGCGCAGGTCGTAGCCGGCCGCCGAGGGGGCGAGGCGCAGGAGGTCCTGCTCCATGCGCGCCTGGTTGATGAGGAAGGCCTCGCTCAGGTTGTGCGCCCCGGGCCGGCCCTGCCACGTCGCGAGCAGGTCCCAGCCGCCGCGGCCGAACCAGGTGACCACGGTGTAGCCCACCATCTGGCGGACGCCGAGGCGCCCCATCATGGCGGTGACCACGCAGTCGGGGCCGTCGACGTGGCCGACGAGGCAGTTGCCGACGGGCAGGTAGACGCGCGGCGTCGGGTCGTCCGCCAGCGGCTCGCCGGCCGGCTTGCCGCCCGGGCGGTCGAGCGGCACGAGCGTGCCGTCGCGCACCTGGAGGAAGCCCGTGCCGAAGGGCGTCTCGAAGCCGTGCTGGAAGCCGTGCGAGGAGGTCACGAGCAGGCCGGGGCGTTGCGCGCGGAAGTAGTCCGCCCACAGGGCCGCGGCGGCGCGGGGCAGCTCGGGGTGGCCCGACTCGTCGCCGGGCGCGCGCTTCTCGTGCCAGCGCCCCTTCGTCCCGTCGGAGAGGATGAGGCCGCGCTCGTGCGGGCCGAGGTCGATGCCGGTGGTGGCGAGGGCGACGCGCGGCACGACCGCGGACGGGCCCTCGAGCTGGCGCAGCGCGGCGGCGGCGTCGCGCCCCGTCACGATGCCCCAGCGGACGTCGGGCCAGGGGTCGGCGTCGATCCCGCGGGAGAGCCGGTGGCAGGCCGCGACGAAGCGGCGCCCGGCCTCGGCCGGCGGGGCGACGATCGCGAGGTGGCGCGGGCGCGCGCGGCCGAGGGCCTCGCGCGCCTCGAGCGGCGAGGCCTTCCACGTCACCACCTCCGCGCCGGGGTGGCGCTCGCGGAGGCGCGCGACGACCTTGGCCCAGCCGGCGTCGGCGAGCGCGGCCTCGGAGACGGCGACGGCGTAGTCGGCCGCCGGGGCGGCGGCGGCGAGGAGGGCGAGGAGGAGGGGGGCGGTTCTCATGCGGCGGCGGCGCGGCGGCCGAAGTCGCGGATGCGGGCGACGAGGTTGGACAGGCCGTTGCGGCGGTTCGGCGAGAGGTGCTGGGTCACGCCCACCTGGGCGAGGAAGTCGGCGTCGGTCGCCGCCACCTCGGCCGGGCTGGCGCCGTCGTAGAGCTCGCAGACGAGCGCGGCCACGCCCTTGGTGATGAGCGAGTCGGCGTCGCAGCGGAAGCGGCAGACCCCGCCCTCGAGCGTCGGCAGGAGCCAGAGGTTGGAGGTGCAGCCGGGCACGAGCAGGGGCTCTACCTTCTCCGCCGGCGCGAGGCCGGGCGCGCCCTTCGCGCGGTCGATGACATACTGGAACCGCTCGTGCGGGTCGGCGAAGGGTTCCAGCTCCGCGACGAGCGCGGCGCGTCTCTCGGCGAGCGTCATGGCGCCCTCATCGCCCCGTGAAGGCGTCCCTGTCAAGGTCGGGGCGGACGAGCGGCTCGAGCGCGGCCTCGAGCTTGCGCCGGCGCGCGGGCTCGAGCCCGGATTCCGAGCGCACCCAGCCGAGGAGGTCGCCCCACACGGTGGGGATCGGCCGGCGGCCGGCGAGCAGGCGCTCGGCCTCGTCGGCCAGCGGCGGGCGCGTGCCGCGGCCCTCGCCCTGGCCGGCGAGCACGCGCGCGCTGGCCCAGTCGGCGCGCAGCTGCGTGTGCCAGGGATGGGCGGCGACGCCCAGCGCGAGCAGGCGCGAGGCGGCCTCGGGCGCGCCGCCGTCGACCAGGTGGCG
>CAIPVK010000193.1 GCA_903868455.1 uncultured Opitutia bacterium | reverse complement strand
GACGGCGTAGCGCACGGGCGCGAAGAAGGCGGTCGGCTTCTGGCCATGGGCCTCGCCGGCCGCGGCGAAGGCGGCGTCGATGCCGGCGTTGTCCCAGGCGGCGGCCTCGAGGTGCGGGAGCACCTGGGCGACGGTCGCCTTGGGATCGCCCTTGAGGCGGGCGAGGGCCTCGGGGCTCCGAGGGAAGTCGTCGGCCAGGAAGTAGCCCACGAAGGCCGGCAGGTGCTCGAGCTCGCTCAGCTTCTCCTGCACGATGGCGAGGATGGGGCCGAGGTCGGCGCCCGCGGCGCGGAGGCCGGCCGTCTCGAGGCGGGCCGCGGCCAGCCGCGCGAACTCGGCCGGGGGGAGGGCGCGGAGGGTGGCCTGGTTGACGGACGCCATCTTGCGCTCGTCGAAGCGGGCGTTGGCCTGGTGGATGTCCCCGAGCTCGAACTGCGCGACGATGTCGGCGATGGGCAGGACCTCGCGCCCGTCCTTGGGCGTCCAGCCGAGCAGGCAGAGGTAATTGCGCACCGCCTCGGGCAGGTAGCCGCGGTCGCGGTACTCCTCGACGAGGGCGCCGCGGTCGCGCTTGGACATCTTTCCGGGGCCGTCGGTCTTGAGGATGAGGGGGATGTGGGCGTAGGTCGGCAGCGGCGCGCCGAAGGCGCGGAAGAGCTCGACGTGCTTCGAGGTGTTGGAGAGGTGGTCCTCGCCGCGGATGACGTGGGTGATGCCCATCGCGATGTCGTCGACCACGTTGACGAAGTGGAAGACCGGCTCGCCGTTGGCGCGGAAGAGGACGAAGTCGCGGTCCTCCGCGCGCTCGACGCGGCCGCGCACGAGGTCGTCGATCACCACCGGGGCCGCGGCCACCTTCTCGACGTCGCGCTTGGCGAAGTCGTCGAACTCCACCCGCCGCTCGCCCTCGAGGCGGAACCACCACGCGCCGTCCTTCTCGTACGCCCTGCCCTTCTCGGCCAGCGCCTTGAGCTGGGCGCGGTAGAGGTCGCCGCGCTGCGACTGGAAATAGGGGCCGCAGGGACCGCCGACCTCGGGACCCTCGTCCCAGTCCATCCCGAGCCAGCGCATGCCCTCGAGGAGCACGCGCAGGGCCTCGTCGGTGTTGCGCTCCTTGTCCGTGTCCTCGATGCGCAGCACGAAGGTGCCGCCGGTGTGGCGGGCGTACAGCCAGTTGAAGAGGGCCGTCCGCGCGCTGCCGATGTGGAAGAACCCGGTGGGGCTGGGGGCGAAGCGGGTTCGGATGGCCATGGGGACGCCCCCAACCGAAGGCGACGGCGGCGGGCGAGACAAGGGGGAACTCTCCCCGCTCAGCCCAGCATCACCAGGGCGCCCTCGGGGACGGCGTCGAAGAGCTCGGCGACCTCCTCGTCCGACAGCAGCACGCAGCCGTGGCTGTTGGGCTGGCCGAGCCGGTCGCGCTGGTTGGTGCCGTGGAGGTAGACGAAGCGCGCGCGGGTGTCGACGACCCGGCCCTCGGCGTCCTCGCCCCGGTTATGCCCCTCCTCCAGGCCCTCGAGCCACAGGATGCGGGTGGTGATGAGGTTGTCCTCCGGGGTCGGCCACTCGGAGGAGAGCCGACCCGTGGGCTGCCGGGCCTTGAAGACCATGCCGGCGGGCGCGCCCGCGCCGATCTTCTCGGCGACCCGGTGCAGGCCGGTCGGCGTGCGCAGCGAGTTCTCCACGCAGCCCACGCCGGCCCGGGCCGTGCTCACGCGATGGGTGCGGACCGCGCGGCCCTTGTGGAAGCGGACCAATGTTTGCTGGACAACCGAGACCACCAGGCAATCGTCCGACGCAGGCACGCCCAGCGCCTTCCGGCGCTCCTCGGCCAGCCCCAACAACCTCAAGGTCTCCTCGGATGGCATATCGCATAGGCATCGTGGGCGTCACCGGCGCCGTGGGTCAAGAGCTCCTCGCGCTCCTGGCCAAGCGCGGCTTCCCCGTCTCGGAGCTCCGCCCCCTCGCCTCCGCCCGCTCCGCCGGCCGCACCGTGGCCTTCGGCGGCAAGGACTGGACCATCCGCGAGGCCACCCCGGAGGCCTTCGAGGGCCTCGACGCCGCCATCTTCTCGGCCGGCGGCTCCATCTCGCTCGCCCTCGCCCCCGAGGCCGTGCGCCGCGGCTGCGTGGTCATCGACAACTCGTCGGCCTTCCGCATGCGCGACGACGTGCCCCTCGTCGTCCCCGAGATCAACGAGGCCGCCCTCGACGCCCACCGCGGCATCGTCGCCAACCCCAACTGCTCCACCGCCATCACGCTGATGGCGCTGGCCCCGCTGCACCGCGCCTTCGGCCTGCGCCGCTTCTTCGCCTCGACCTACCAG
>CAIPVK010000192.1 GCA_903868455.1 uncultured Opitutia bacterium | reverse complement strand
GCCGGAGCGGATGGGCTGGGGGGAGACGCCTCCGGCGCCGGGCTCGACCCGGATGACGACCTCGTCGGGGGCGGCCACGCCGAGGCGCTCGCGCGCCTGGTCGCGGACGAACTCGTCGTCGTCGGTGAAACGGCGCAGGACGGCCGCGCCCTTGGCGACGGCGGCGTCGGCCTCGGCGAGCTCGGCCTGGCGGTCGGCCTCGAGCTTCTGCAGGCCGGCGAGGCGCTCGCGCTCGCCGCGCAGCGAGACGACCATCAGGAAGGCGGCGGCGAGGAGCAGCAGGAAGACGCCCCAGAACAGGAACTGGTCCGTCTGGGGAGTGCCGCGCGGCGCATCGTGCTCGCTATCCACAGGTCTGTGCTAGCCGCGGGCGCGCGGGGTGTCGAGGGCGGACCTCAGGCGGCCACCTTGGCAAGGGACCCGCTGAACTCCATGAAGACCCAGACGAGGATGCCGGTCACCGAGACGTAGTACCAGACCGGGAAGACCCACCGGGTGAGCCGCTTGTGCTCCTCGAAGCGCTGGTTGCGGGCCAGCCAGACCGCGCGGAGGACGAAGGGGGTGACGGCGATGGCCAGGAGGACGTGGGGGATGAGGATCAGGTAGTAGAGCCAGGAGAGGTCGGCCCAGACCGAGCCCTCGGCGGGCGAGTAGCTGACGTTGGTCCGGCCGTGGGACAGCCAGAGGTTGACCTTCGAGCCGAGATAGACCGCGAGGAAGAGGGCGGAGGTGACGAAGGCCGCGGCCATCGCCTTGCCGTGGCCGACGCGGTCGCCGCGGCGGATGCGGAGGAAACCGACGGTGAGCAGGACGGTGGCCGCGCCGTTGAGGCCGGCCACCCAGCGGGAGAAGACCTCGACGTCGGATGCCATGCGACTACCGAAAAGGTCGGGCCGAACAAGGCAAGTTCTTGCCTGTATAAAGACGCATCCCAACCTGTCCCCATGACCCCCACCCTACCCCGTGGCCTGACCTGCCTCTTTTTGGGCTTGGTCGGACTCGCCGCCGCCGCCCTCAACGCCCAGGTTCCCGCCTCCTCGATCGACCCCAACCGCTACCCGAAGGTCGCCTGGACCGAGAATGAGACCCCGGAGGGCAAGGAGGCCCGGATGCGCTGGTTCAACGACGCCCGCTTCGGGATGTTCATCCACTGGGGCCTCTACAGCGAGTGGGCGGGCTACGTGGACGGCAAGCGGATCAACGGCGCGGGCGAGTGGATCATCGAGTCGGCCGGCAACAAGCTGGCGCTCTCGCGCTACCTGACGGCCCGCGACCGCTTCAACCCGACCAAGTTCGACCCCGACGCCTGGGTGAAGGCCGCCAAGGAGGCCGGGATGGACTACCTGGTCATCACCTCCAAGCACCACGACGGCTTCTGCCTCTGGGACTCCAAGCACACGGACCACGACGTGGCCTCGACGCCCTGGAAGAAGGACCTCCTCAAGCCCCTCCAGGAGGCCTGCCTCCGCCACGGCGTCCGCTTCTGCCTCTACCACTCCATCATGGACTGGCATCACCCGTTGTACGCGCCCCGCCGCAAGTACAACGACGTCGCCCAAGGGCCGACCGACGTGCCCCGCTTCGTCCAGGAGTACCTCAAGCCCCAGGTCCGCGAGATCATCGAGCGCTTCGACCCGGGCCTGCTCTGGTTCGACGGCGAGTGGGAGTCGACCTACACCGCCGCCATGGGCGAGGACCTCGAGGCCTGGTGCCGCCGGCACGGCCCCGCGACCATCCTCAACAACCGCGTGGGCAAGTCCCGCAAGGGCATGGAGGGCATGTCGCACGGCTACTCCGGCAACAAGGGCGTCGGCGACTACGGCACGCCCGAGCAGAACATCCCGCCCAACGGCTTCCCCAAGGGCGTGCATTGGGAGTCGTGCATGACGATGAACGACACCTGGGGCTTCGTGAAGGGGGACAACAACTGGAAGTCCGACGCCACCCTCATCCGCAACTTGGTCGACTGCGCCTCCAAGGGCGGCAACTACCTCCTCAACGTCGGCCCGACCGACAAGGGGGAGATCCCCGCCGCGTCCCTCGAGCGCCTGGCCGCCATCGGCGCCTGGATGCGCGTCAACGGCGAGGCCGTGAAGCGCACCGAGGCGAGCCCCTTCATCCGCCCGATGCCCTGGGGTCGCATCACCCGCCGCGGCGAGACCCTCTTCCTGCACGTCTTCGACCGCCCGGCCGACGGCAAGCTGGTGCTGCCCGTCGACAACGCCCCGCGCTCGGCCGCCTTCCTGGCGACCGGCGCCGCCGTGGCCGCCAAGCGCGTGGAGGACAGCATCGTCCTGGACCTCCCCGCCACCCTGCCCGACCGCCGCGTGAGCGTCATCCGTCTCGTCCTCGACGGCGAGGTGCGACCGGTCGGCGGCCTGGTCGACGGCCGGGTCCGCGCGAGCGCGGGCCGGCTGCTCCTCCTGCCCGACACCGCCGAGCTGGGCGCCGGCCTGATCATCGAGAGCAAGTCCGAGGGTAAGCCCAACATCGGCGGCTGGGTCGACGACCGCTCGACGGTCGCCTGGAAGCTGCGCGCGCCCAAGGGCAGCTACGTCGTGACCGCCGAGCTCGGCGCGCCCGACGCGGGCAACCGCCTGGTCCTCGACTTCGGCGGCGGCCGCAAGGTCGAGGGCGAGGTGCCCGCGACCGGCGGCTGGGACAAGTTCCGCACGGTGACGCTCGGCACGGTCGAGCTCGACGGCGACGTCGACCTCACGGTGCGCGCCGGCCCGCGCAAGGGCGAGGGCGTGGCGAACGTCCGCTCGCTCACCCTCACCCGCCGCTGAGGGCTCAGGCGCCCTCGCGGGGGTCGACCTTGCGCTTGGGCTTGGGGGAGGTCGCGCCCGCCTTCGGGGCGGCGGCCTCCGGGGCGGCCTTGGCCTCGGGGGCGGGCTCCTGGCCCATGAGGCCGGGGATGCGGATGCCCGGCTCCTCGGCGCGGGCGATGCGGGCGCGCACGCTCTCCGCGAGCGCGTCGCGCTGCTCCTTGGTCGAGATCTCGCCGTCGAAGAGCACCTGGCCGTCGGCCGACTTCACGTTGGCGAAGGTCTTGCCGCCCTCCTTGCGCACCTGGACGGTGCCCTCCTCGTCGGCGAAGGACGAGGCCGAGGACACGCCGGGGCCGCCGGTGCCGAGGGCGAAGCTGCG
>CAIPVK010000191.1 GCA_903868455.1 uncultured Opitutia bacterium | reverse complement strand
GGCGCGGTTCGCGGCCGGCGCGCTCGTGCCGCCCGGCGCCTTGCCCGGACCGCTCGGCGCGGGCCTGACGCTGCTCACGGAGCGCGAGCTCTTCGCGCGCCGCAGCCGCACGCTCGCCTCGCTGCCCCGTAGGCGCGCCGCCCAGCGCTCGCGCGTCGGGCAGCTGCTGGACTTCTCCGACCTGGCCGAGGGCGACGCGCTCGTGCACGCCACCCAGGGCATCTGCCTCTTCCGCGGCATCCGGACCTTCGAGGTCGAGGGGCGACCGCAGGAGTTCCTCTCCCTGGAGTTCGCGGAGCGCGCGATGCTCCACCTGCCGCCCCGCGAGTCCCACCTGCTAAGCCGCTACGTGGGGCTGGGCCGGGGCGCGCCCCGCCTCTCGCGCCTCGGCGGCGGCGGGTGGGAGAAGGCGCGCAAGGCGGCGGAGGCGGCGACGATGGACCTCGCGGCCGAGCTGCTGCACACCCAGGCCGTGCGCCAGTCGCGGCCGGGCGCGGCCCACCCGAGGGACGCCGACAACCCGTGGATGGGCGAGTTCGAGCGGGCCTTCCCCCACCGCGAGACGCCCGACCAGGCGCGCGCCATCGCCGAGACCAAGGCCGACATGGAGCGCCCCGCGGCGATGGACCGCCTCGTCTGCGGCGACGTCGGCTTCGGCAAGACGGAGGTCGCGCTGCGCGCGTCCTTCAAGTGCGCGCTCGGCGGCCGCCAGGTCGCGGTGCTCGCGCCCACCACCGTGCTCGCCCAGCAGCTGCACGCGACCTTCCGCGAGCGCATGGCGCGCTGGCCGGTGACGGTCGAGCTGCTCAGCTCCTTCCGCTCGCCCGCGCAGCGCGCGGCCACGCGGCGGCGGGCCGAGGAGGGCATGGCGGACATCGTGGTCGGCACCCACGCGCTGCTGGCGGAGAGCGTGCGCTTCGCGCGGCTGGGGCTAGTCATCGTGGACGAGGAGCACCGCTTCGGCGTGCGGCACAAGGAGCGGCTCAAGCGCCTGCGGGCGGAGGTCGACTTCCTCGCCATGTCGGCCACGCCCATCCCGCGCACGCTCTACCTCGCCCTGGTCGGCGCGCGCGACCTGAGCGTGATCGAGACGCCGCCGCGCGAGCGCCTGCCCATCCGCACCGTGGTGCGCGGCTACGACGAGCGCCTCGTGGCCGACGCCATCCGGGCCGAGCTGGCGCGCGGCGGGCAGGTCTTCTACCTGCACAACCGGATCGACACCATCGAGGAGGCCGCGGCGCGCGTCCGGGCGCTCGCCCCCGGCGCGCGGGTCGCGGTGGGCCACGGGCAGATGGGCGCGGGCGAGCTCGAGGAGGTCATGGCGGGGTTCGTGGACGGCGAGGCGGACATCCTCGTCTGCACCACCATCATCGAGACCGGCCTCGACATCCCCAACTGCAACACGCTCATCCTCGAGGGCGCGGACCGGCTCGGCCTCGCCCAGCTCTACCAGATCCGCGGGCGCATCGGCCGGTTCAACCGCCAGGCCTACGCCTATCTCTTCCTCCACCGGCACGGCGGGCTCGCCGACCGCGCGCGCGAGCGCCTCGCGGCGGTGCGCCAGCACAACCAGCTCGGCGCCGGCTTCCGCATCGCGCTCCGCGACCTCGAGCTGCGCGGCGCGGGCCACCTCCTCGGGGCCAGGCAGAGCGGGCACATCGCGGGCGTGGGCTTCGAGCTCTACTGCCAGATGCTCCGCGAGAGCGTGCGGCGCCTCAAGGGCGGCGCGCCGACGGCGCGGGCCGAGGTGAGCCTGGACTGCGTCCGCCACGCCGACACGCCGATGGGCGCGGGCGAGGCGGGCGCGGACGGCGCCCTGGTCGCGGCGCTCCCCGCGGACTGGATCCCGGACACGCGCCTGCGGCTCGAGTCCTTCCGCCGCGTGGCCCTCGCGGCCACGCGCGAGGAGGTCGCGGAGCTGCGCGACGAGCTCAAGGACCGCTTCGGGCGGCCGCCCAAGGAGGCCTCCGCCCTCCTGGAGCTCGCCGACCTGCGCTGCCTCGCCGCCTCGCGGGGGGTGACGCGCCTCGAGACGGAGGGCGCCGTGCTCCGCTGCCACCGCGTGGCGAGGGGCGGCGGCGAGGAGCCCGTGCTCCAGATGGGGAGGTTTCCCCGCTTGACCGCTCGGGAGCCCCTGCGGAAACTCGCCGAAATCCGCGCCTTCCTGGGGCGGATGCCCGAGTTCCCCGCATGTCCGCCCTCCTCCTGACCGCCGCCTTGCTCGCCGCGTCCCCGACGCCCGAGAGCCGAGGGTGGTCCGAGCGCAACGGCGACCGCGTGGTGGCGGTGGCCGGCGACCAGATCGTCACCGTCTCCGACGTGCGCCGCGAGCTCTCCCCGCTCCTGCGCAACCTCAAGGGCTCGGCCGCCGAGCAGGAGGCCGCCGTGCGCCAGGCCTCGGGCGACGTCCTCCGCAGCCTGTCCGACCGGGCCATCGTCCTGCGCGAGTTCCGCGAGAGCGGCATGGTCATCCCGCCCGCCATGCTGCAGGCGGAGATCGACGACCAGGTGCGCCGCCTGCACGGGGGCGACCGGCTCCGCTTCTACGCCGCGCTGCGCGAGTCGGGCTCGACCCCGGCCGAGCACCGCCGCCAGGTCGAGGAGAAGCTCATCTTCGACTTCATGGTCTCGAAGGTCCGCCGCGGCATCGGCGAGGCCAGCCCCGCCCGCATCCAGGCGTTCTACGACGGCAACCCCGCCCTCTTCGCCCGCGCCGAGCGCGTGCGCTTCCGCCAGATCTCCGTCCTGCGCCGCGCCAGCGAGTCGCCCGAGGAGACGCTCGCCCGCGCCAAGGCCCTCGAGTCCCGGCTCGCCGGCGACCCCGCGGGCCTCGCCGCGCGCTTCGACGCCGCGGCCCGCGAGGGGAGCGACGACGACTACCGCGCCCAGGGCGGCGCGGCCGGCTGGCGCGAGATGGAGGAGCTCGCCGGGCCCGTGGCCGAGGCCCTGCGCAAGGCGGCCGACGGCGCCGCGACGCCGCTCCTCACGCTCGACGCCGGCCCGGACAAGGCCCACTTCCTGCTCCTGCGCGAGGAGCTCCGCCCGGCCGGCAAGGCCCCGATCGAGGAGGTCCGCGGCGCCATCGCCGACCGCATCCGCTCCGAGCTCTCCAACCAGGCGGTGCAGGAGTGGCTTGAGCGCCTGCGCGAGAAGCACGACGTCGTCCTGCGCTGAGACCACGATGGCCGAGGCACGCCCCGCCCTGCCCCGCCGCTCGGCCGGCGTCGTCCTCCACCTGACCTCGCTCCCCGGCGGCGGCCCGCTCGGCGGCATGGGGCCTCACGCCCGCCGCTGGGTTGAGTTCCTCGCCTCGGCCGGCTTCGGCTGGTGGCAGGTCTGCCCGCTCGGCCCCACCGGCTACGGCGACTCGCCCTACCAGCCGCTCTCCGCCTTCGCCCTCAACCCGCACCTCGTCGACCTCGCCGAGCTGGCCGAGGAGGGCCTGATCTCCGACGAGGAGCGACGCGCGCTCCCCGACGCGGCGGCGGCCTGCGACCACGGCGCGGCCTGGGAGCACCTGCGCCCCCTCCTCGCCCGCGCGGCCGCGCGCGGCGCGGCCGACCCCGCGCGCCTCGCGCGCTGG
>CAIPVK010000190.1 GCA_903868455.1 uncultured Opitutia bacterium | reverse complement strand
GGGTGACAAGCCCCCAAACAAAAGACCCCGCCGAACGGCGGGGTCTTGGTCAGATGACGGATGCCTTAGGCGCCGGCAGGAGCCTCGGCGGCGTCCTTCTTCTTGCGCTCGGGGCGGGGGCCCTTGCCTTCGCCGTCCTTCTTGCCTTCGCCACCCTCCTTGCGGGCGGCCTTGAGCTTGTCGATCAGGGGCTGGAGGGAGGGGTCCTTGGCGACGACGGCGGCCGAGGTGGCCTCCATCACGGCGCGGCCGGCCTCGCGGGCGGCCTTGACGAGGGGTTCCATCTCCTCGCGGGACTTGCCTTCGCCCTTGGCGGCCTTGACGGCTTCCATGGCCTGCTTGGCGGCGTCACGGGCGGCGACGACGGAGGGGTCTTCCTTGGCGGCCTCGATGGCGGCCTTGAGCTTCTCGGCTTCTTCCTTGGTCAGGCCGGCGCGCTCGAAGTTGGGACCGCGCTCGCGGCCGCCTTCTTCGCCGCCGGGACCGCGACGCTCGCGGCGGGGCTTCTCGCCCTCGGGCTTTTCTTGGGCTTGCGCCACGGCCACGGAAGCGGCCAGGGCGAGGAGTAGGATTCGGGTGATCATGGTGGTGGGTTGCATCCGTCCAACCCCCCTCCCGGGGAGGAGTTTCAGGCAAATTCGCGCCAGACGGCCGAGGGGATTCCCTCAGGCCGCACCTGGCTGTCGAGACCGTGGGCGGGGAGCTTGGCGAGCCAAGCGGCGACCGCGGGGTCGTCCGGGAAAAGACGCTTGGCGGACGAACCGACCTGCTTGCGGCGCTGGGTGAAGAGGGCGCGCGCCACGGCGCGGGCCTTGGGCGAGAGCCGGGCGGCATCCGGCCGCCGACGAAGGACGAGCAGGCAGGAATCCACCTTGGGAGCCGGGTGGAAGCACCCCGGGGGCACGGGGTGAAGCCCGACGCGCTCGAAGGCGAGGTCGACCTGGATGGTGAGCGCCGACCAATGGCCCGTCCCGACCTCCGCGGTGAGTCGCTCCGCGGCCTCGCGTTGGAGCATCAGGACGAGGCGCTCGGGATGGGGGCCGAGGCACACGGCCTCCATCCAAGGCGACGAGATGGCGTAGGGGAGATTGGCGACGACCTTGAAGCCGCGCTCCGGTTCGGGGATGCCCGCGAGGGGGTGCTCGACCGCGTCGCCCTCGAGCAGGTTGAACGCCGGGCGCGCGCCGAAGGTCGCGCGGAGGTGCGCGGCCAGGGCGACATCCTTCTCCACCGCCCAGACCTGCGCGCCCGCCTCGAGCAACGTCCCGGTCAGCGTGCCAAGTCCCGGGCCCACCTCGACCACGCGGTCGCCCGGGGCGACCTCCCCGAGGACGAGGGACTTCCGGACGAGGTTGGGGTCGACGAGGAAGTTCTGGCCGAGCCAGCGGCGCGGGTCATGGCCGAGCGTCGCGAGCAGCTCGCGCGTCGAGGCCTGGGTGAGCGGCCACCCGCTCATGCCCCGCGGAGCTGGCGCAGCAGCGCGCCGGGATCCTCCGCCCGCATCAGCGATTCGCCGACGAGCAAGGCGTCCGCGCCGGCCTGGCGCATGCGCGCGGCATCGGCGGGCGTGCGGATGCCGCTCTCGGCGACCTTGACCACGCCGGCGGGCATGAGCGGGATGACGCGCTCGGCGAAAGCGAGGTCGATGGTGAAGGTCGAGAGGTTGCGGTTGTTGACCCCGACCAGCGCGGGTCGGTGGGCGAGCGCCCGGGCGAGCTCCTCCTCGTCGTGCACCTCGAAGAGGGCGTCGAGGCCGGCCGCCGAGGCGGCGTCGTGGAGGTCGCGGATCTGACCGTCGTCGAGCGCGCGGACGATGATGAGGATGGCGCGCGCGCCGGCCTCGACCGCCTCCAGGACCTGGATGCGGTGCAACATGAAGTCCTTGCGGATGGCCGGGACGGGCGAGGGGCGCAGCGCCTGGTCGGCGACCACCCGCTCGAGGTCGCGGAGCTCGCCGCCGAAGTAGCGCGCGTCGGTCAGCACGGAGAGGGCGTCGGCCCCCGCCTCGGCGTAGGCCCGGGCCTGGGCGACGGCGTCGACCCCCTCGCGGATGGCGCCGGCGCTGGGGCTGGCGCGCTTGACCTCGGCGATGACCGAGAGGCCGCCCGGGCGGCGCAGGGCGGCCGCGAAGCCGGGGCCGCGGACCTGCCGACGAAGGGCGGCGGCGGCCAGCTCGGCGTCGGCGACGGGACGCATCCGGTCGGCGATCTCGACGCGCTTCCAGGCCATGATCTCGGCGAGCT
>CAIPVK010000189.1 GCA_903868455.1 uncultured Opitutia bacterium | reverse complement strand
GCCGCGACCACCGGGGCGATGAGCCGGACCTGGACCCAATGGATCGGCGCGAACCAGGCGTCGGGCTGCGAGAACTCGAGGATGAGGGCCGCGCCGCCCGGGCGGACGATTCGGCGCAGCTCGCGCAGGCCGCGCGCGCGGTCCTCGAAGTTGCGCACGCCGTAGGCGATCGTCACGGCGTCGACCGAGGCGTCGGCCAAGGGCAGGGCGAGGCAGTCGCCCTGCGCGAAGCTCAGCCCGCGCGTCCCCTCGCGCGCCGCTCGGGCGCGCGCCAGCTCGAGCAGCGGCTCGCAGAAGTCGTGGCCGGCGACCTCGGCCGACTCGGGCAGGGCGGCGCGCAGGGCGAAGGCGACGTCGCCGCTGCCCGTCGCCAGGTCGGCGACCTTGCCCGGGCGGCGCGCCGCGCAGGCGCGCACCAGCGCGTTGCGCCAGCCGACGCAGAGGCCGAGGCTGAGGACGCGGTTGGCGAGATCGTAGCGCCGGCTGATGCGGCCGAACATGGCGCGCACCTCCTCCGACCGCGGGATGCCGTCGCTCATCGCAGGACGCCGCCTCCCATCAGCCGCTCGCCGTCGTACAGCGCCACGACCTGCCCGGAGGCGAGGCCGCGCTGGGTCCGGGCGAACCTAAGGGTCGCCGACCCGTCGCCGCGCGGCTCGAGGCGCGCCGGCGTCGCGGGGTCGCGGTGGCGGACGCGCGCGAGCAGCTCGCGCGCCTCGGTCGCCGGCTCGTTGAGCCACGAGAGGCCGTCGACCACGGCGTGGTCGGCGTAGAGGCCGGGCGTGCCCGGATGGTCGAAGGCCACGATGAGGGCGCGCCGCGCGAGGTCCTTGGCCACGACGACGAAGTGCTCGTGGTCGGCGTTGGACGGCAATCCGATGCCCTTTCGCTGTCCGAGCGTGAAGCGGTGCAGGCCGCGATGCTCGCCCAGCACCTTGCCGTCGGGCGTCTCGATCGGCCCCGGCGCGTCGGGGATGTGGCGCTCGAGGAAATCCTGGATGCGGACCTGGCCGAGGAAGCAGATGCCTTGGCTGTCCTTGCGCTCGGCGTTGGGCAGGCCGGCCTCGGTGGCGAGGCGGCGGACCTCGCCCTTGAGCAGGCCTCCCAGCGGGAAACGCGCGTCGCGCATCTGCTCCTGGCGGTTGAGCGCGAGGAAGTAGGTCTGGTCCTTGTCGCGGTCGGCCCCCATGTGGATCTCGACCGAGCCGTCGGGGCGGGGCAGGCGGCGGGCGTAGTGCCCGGTGGCGACGGCCTCGAAGCCCTCGGATCGGGCGAGGTTCAGGAAGGCCCCGAACTTCATCTCGCGGTTGCAGACGATGTCGGGGTTGGGGGTAAGGCCGCGCCGGTAGCCCTCCACGAGATAATCCACCACGACCCGGCGGTAGTCGGCCACGAGGTCGACCGAACGGAAGGGGATTCCCAGGGTCCGGGCGACGGCCTCGGCATCCCGCTGGTCGGCCTCCCAGGGGCATTCACCGGGGAAGGGGAGGCCCTCCTCGTTCTTCCAGGTCCGGATATGGGCTCCCACGAGCTCGTGCCCCTCGCGCTTGAGCAGGAGGGCGGCCACGGCGCTGTCGACGCCGCCGGAGAGGGCCACAAGGATGCGGGACACGGTCGGAAAGGTTCTAGATGGTGTTTCCGGGGTGGTTGGCAACTGTGGGAGGAAGGCTGGGAAGGGCTGGGAAGGGCTGGAAAGAAGCTAGAAGTAGCTAGAAGGGGCTAAAAAAGGCCGAAAGGGCAGGGGTGACGAGGATTGGGAGGATGACGAGGATAAGCTCCTGGGGCCGAAGGCCCCTCCGCTGACCCGCTGCCACCGCTGTTACCGCAGCTACCGCTGGAATGGGTAGGATCCGCTCACCGAGCGGACCGCCTGTCTCCCGTTCTGAACTTTGAATTCTTTCATCTGAATTCTTCTCCGGGTAGGGACGCCACGCCTAGGCGTCCGCGGCCGGCTCGGTGAGCCGGCCCTACCCGCTGCAAGGGTAAGGGCATGGCTACGCCCATGCCCTAGGTCTCGGACGTAGCCGCGACCCTACCCAGCTGGAACGGGTAGGCCCTGCCTGTATTCCTTTCTTTAACCAAAAAAAACCGGCCAAGAGGCTTGCGGGGATTCGGGACGGGTCGTTAAATTTACCCATACCCCTTCTTATATCTATGCGTACCGCACGGACCTCTCTGCGTACCCTTCTCGCTGCCGCGTTCATCGGCGCGACCGCGACGACTTCCGCCGCCACCCTCTACTGGATGGCGCGACCGTGACCGTCAACACCGCCTCCGGCGGCGGCAGCGGCACCTGGACCGCCGGCGCCTCGGGCTGGGAGGATGGCGCGACCGCCGTCAATTGGACCAACGGCGACAACGCCGTCCTCGCCGGCACCGTCGGCACGATCACGCTCGGCAGCGCCATCACCGCGGGCACGGTCACCGTCAGCAGCGCCTACACCCTCGCGAACGCCGGCTTCAACCTCTCGGCCACCACGCTCACGGGCTCCGGCAACCTCTCGCTCACCGGCGCCGGCACCTTCACCCTCACCGGCTCGTCCACCTACACCGGCAATCTCTCGATCGCGGATGGCAAGTTCAAGGTCTCCGGCGGGCAGCTCTACAACGCGGGTTACACCAACGCCTACGCCGTCACGGTCAACGCCGGCGGCACGCTCGAGCTCGACAGCTTCGCCTACGGCGCCGCGGGCGGCCTCGGCCAGCTCGCCGACTACGGCGCGCGCCGCGTCCTGAATGGCGGCACGATCAATGTCGTCGGCAACTCGCATTCCGCCGGTAACAACTTCAACGTCGCCAACGGCTCAACGGGCTTCTTCAACATGGCCACGGCCGGCCAGACCCTGACGCTCTCGGGCAACGGCAACAGCGACATCGCGGTCGGCGGCACCCTCACCTTCGGCGGCGCGGGCAACATCACCGTCAACGAGACCATCTCGGCCAACACCAGCAACGGCAATGTGATCTACGCCGGCACCGGCACCCTGACCTTCGGCGCCTTCCAGGGGTTGCACTCCGTCACGACGGTCACCGCCCGCACCGGCGGCACCATCTCCCTCAACGCCACCAACCTCTTCACCGGCGGCCACGGCACCGCCATGGCGGCCAACCGCAGCATCGCCGCCGAGGGCACCGGCATCGTCCGCTTCGAGAGCGGGGTCGAGATGCGCATCGGCAACCTCACGCTGAACAACGGCGGCACCATCACCTCCAACCGGGCCACCGGCGGCTACGGCATCCTCCTCGGCAGCACCAGCACCGGCGCCGCCGTCGTCACCGTCAGCGGCACCTATGCCGGCGCGGCCCGCCTCAACGGCACCGGCGGCTTCAACATGACGGGCGTGTCGACCTTCGCGGTCGCCGACGTCAACTCCACCGCCACGGACAGCGGGCGCGACCTCCTTGTGACCATGGCCCTCGGCCCGACGGGCACCAACGGAGGAACCGCCGGGGGTATCCTCAAGACCGGTGTCGGCACCATGGTGCTCAACAACGTCAACAACAGCTTCACCGGCAACATCACGGTCGACGGCGGCACGCTGGTCGGCCTCGGGGCCTCCGGCAACACCAACACCTCCCTGGGTCAGTCCAGCGGCTCGCGGACGATCACCGTCAATTCCGGCGCCACCCTCCTCGCCTCCGGCAACAACGTCTTCGGCGGCGGCTCGCAGACCTTGGCCAACACCATCAAGGTGATCGTCAACGGCGGCACCCTCGCCGCCGACGCCTACAACGTCATCGGCAACGTCGACCTCAACGGCGGCACCATGACCGCCACCGCCGGCTCCAACGGCTCGTACCAGACTTGGGAGTTCAACGGCAGCACCGTGACCGTCGGCGGTTCCTCCGCCTCGACCATATCCAGCTCGGCCGCCTCCAACGGCGCCTACCACATCGGTGGCGGCAAGACCCTGACCTTGGCGGTCGCCGACGCCACCTTGAGTTCGGCCGTCGACCTCACGGTCTCCGCCGTCCTCACCAACGGCTCCAATGACCGCATCGGCAACGGCGCCCTCCTGAAGACCGGCGCCGGCACGCTGCTCCTCTCCGGCTCCAACTCCTACAGCGGCGGCACGACCGTCCGCGCCGGCACGGTGGTCGCCTCCAACGCCAACGCCCTCGGCACCACCGGCACCGTTACCCTCGGCGACGCCTCCACCGGTTCGAGCGACCTCTCGCTCCTGGTCAACGCCACAGCCGGCGGCGTCACGCTCGGCCGCGCCATCAGCGTGACCTCCAATGGCGCCGGCGTCGTCACCCTCGGCTCGGCCACGACCTCGGGCACGAGCACGGCGGCCTTCTCGGGAGCCGTCACCCTCGCTCGTTCCGTCACCCTGACCGGCAGCACCGCGGGCGGCCGCACGGACTTCTCGGGCGGCATCTCCGGCACCGGCGACGTCACGATCGCCGGCACGAACCGCGTCATCTTCCTCGGGACCGCCAACAGCTATGCCGGCGCCACCACCGTCGGCTCGGGTTCCATCCTGCAGCTGAGCGACGGCTCCGCCACCTCCAACAGCTTCATCCCCGACGCCGGCACGACGACCGTCAATGGCTCGCTCCGTCTCGCCAAGGGTGGCAACTCCGAGACCATCGGCACCCTCGCCGGCTCGGGCGTCATCTCCGCCATCGCGGGCGCGGACACGCTCATTGTCTCCGACGGTTCCTTCTCCGGCGCCATCGGCCAGTCGGGTGGCACCCTCGCCCTCACCAAGCTGGGCGCCGGCACGCTCACCCTCTCGGGCGTCAACACCTATACCCGGGCCACGACCGTGAGCAACGGCACCCTGTCCGTGGCGGCGGGCGGCTCCCTCTCGGCGAGCTCAGCCGTCAGCGTCGCCTCCGGCGCCACCCTCAACGTCGCCGGCACGGTCGGCGGCACCGTCGCCCTCGCCGCCGGCTCCAGCGCGTCCGTCTCCGGCACCGTGGCCGGGGCGGTCACCCTCACCGGCAACGCCTCCCTCACGGTCGCGGGCACCGTCTCCAACTCGGTCTCCTTGGACAGCGGCTCCGTCCTCTCGGGCGCGGGCTCGGTCGGAGCGGTGACGGCCGCTTCCGGCGCGATCCTCACCGCCGGAAACGGCGTGCTCGGCACCCTCACCACCGGCAACCTCACCTTCGCCGGCGCCGCGACCCTGAACATCGGGCCTTTCACCAATTACTCCGTCTCCTCGGCCCTCTCCGTCGGCGCGCTCACGGCCAACGGGGGCGCGAACTCCGTCACGGTCAACCTCGGTGGCGGGGGAGCCGTCAACGGCGCCTACAACCTGGTCTCGTTCACCGGGGGATCCATCGGCGGCACCGGCCTCTCGGCCTTCGTCCTCGGCACCCAGCCCACGACCTCCAGCCGCCAGACGCCCTCCCTCGAGGTAAACGGCGGCGTCCTGCAGTATGTCGTGACCGGCGCCACTCCCTACTGGAGCGGCGAGGAGAGCGACCTCTGGACCACGGCCGCGATCGGCGGCGCGCAGAACTGGAAGCTCGACACCGACGATTCCGGCACCGAGTTCCTCGACGCCGACGCCGTCCTCTTCAACGACCTGGCCACCGGCACGACGGCCCGCATCGACGGCGCGGACGTCAACACGACGAGCGTCCTCGTCACCGGCTTCAACGACTTCACCATCACCGGCACCCACGGCATCGCCTCCGGCAGCTTGGCCATGTCCGGCTACGGTTCCCTGACCCTCGGCAACGCCAACACTTACGCCGGAGGCACGACCCTCTCCTCGGGCCGCATCCGCCTCGGCGCGGCCGGCGCCCTCGGCTCCGGTGCCCTCCTCTTCAATGGCGGCGCCCTCTCCTCCGATTCCGGCACCACGCGGACCCTCTCCGTCGCCGTCGTCTACGGCGGCGACGTCACCCTCGGCGACGCGACCGACACCGGCGCGCTGACCCTCTCGGGCGCCCAGGACCTCGGCGGCGCCACCCGCGCCGTCACCGTGGCGTCCGACGTCGCGATCTCCGGCGTCGTCTCCAACGGCGGGCTCACCAAGGCGGGCAACGGCACCCTCGAGCTCTCCGGCGCCAACACCTACTCGAGCGGCACGACCATCCAGGCGGGCGTCGTCCGGGCCAACGACAACTCGGCCCTCGGCACGGGCTCGGTTACCGTCTCCGGCGGCAGCCTTGATATCAACGGACGCACCCTCGCCAACGCCATCACCCTCTCCGGCGGCTCCCTGACCGGCGTCGGCACCCTCAACGGCGCGCTCAATCTCGGAGGTTCCACCCTCGCCGCCAGCTCCGCCTCCGACCTCACCCTCAACGGCGCGGTCTCCAACGGCGCCATCTCCAAGAGCGGCGCGGGTGTCCTGACCCTCGCCGGCTCCAACACCTTCTCGGGCGGCGTCAGCCTGTCCGACGGCACGTTGCGCGTCGGCTCCTCGACCGCCCTGGGCAACGGCACCCTGACCCTCTCGGGCGGCCGCCTCTCCTCGGACGGCTCCTCCGCGCGCTCCCTTGCCAACTCGGTTAGCCTCGCCGCCTCCACCACCCTCGGCGACGCCACCCGCTCCGGCGCGCTCACGTTCTCCGGCGGGTTCGACCTGGGCGGCAATGGCCCGGTCCTCACCACCGACTCGGCGGTGACCCTCTCCGGCGTCGTCTCCAACGGCACCCTGCGCAAGTCCGGAAACGGCACGCTCACGCTCTCCGGCGCCAACACCTACACCGGCGGCACCGTGGTCAACGCCGGCGTCCTTGAGTTCTCCACGGTCGCCGACGGCTCGGCGTCGAACCTCGGAGCCGGTTCCGGCGCCACCGGCTTCATCTCGCTTGTCGGCGGCACGCTGCGTTACACCGGTTCAGGCGCCGTCACCAGCGGTCGCTCGCTGTTCTTCGACCAGGGCACGGGCACGATCGACGTCTCCAGCGCCACCGGATCGCTCACGCTCAACGGCGGCGGCACGCGCAGCCGGTCCTTCACCAAGGCCGGCGCGGGCACCCTCGACCTGACGGGAGCCATTTCCGGCACCGGCACCCTGACCGTCGACGCCGGCACACTCGTCCTGCGCACGCGCAGCACCTACACCGGCGCCACCACCGTCAACTCCGGCGAGCTTGTCCTCTCCACCGAGAACTACGGCCGCGCGCTCTCGTCCTCGGCCGTGACGGTCAAGACCGGGGCGACGCTGACGCTCACCGGCGTCAACATCATCTATAACAACGTCTCCGACACGCTCCCTGTGATCGCCGAGGGCGGCACCATCCGGGTCAGCTATTCCTCCGCCAACGGTCACAACCACTTCGGCCTCGTGACCCTCGCCGGCGGCACACTCACCGGTCTCGCGTCGGCCGCGCCCTACAACAACGAGTTCGGCACGCTGGACAACACGATCACCGTCAACGGCTCCGCCCGCTCGGTCATCTCGGGCTCGACCTACAGCTTCGCGCTCAACGCAGGAAACACGCCCGCGGCCGGCGGCTTCAACGACTTCGTCGTCGGCTCCACGGGCGACGCCTCCGGAGTCGACCTCCTGGTCTCCGCCATCCTCTCCGGCGTCACCCCCCTCCGCAAGACGGGTTCCGGCGTGATGCGTCTCTCCGCAGGCAACACCTTCACCGGAGGCGCCGTGGTCAACGGCGGCGTCCTCTCGCTCGCGCTGGCGAATTCCGCCGCCGGCACGCTTGCCAGCGGCGTCACGGTCAACTCCGGCGGCACCCTCCGCCTCGACGCCCAGGACGCCCTCGGTTACACCACGGGTCGCGGCGCGATGACCGTCAATTCCGGCGGGACGATCACCATCTCCTCCGGCTTCCGCGCCACGGTCGCCAACACCCTCACCATGACCGGCGGCACCCTCGCCGGCGTCGGGAACGGCGACACCTGGGGGAACTACTCGCTCTTCAACGGGGCCGGGATCACCGCCACCTCGGACGCCTCCGGCAACGCCGCCACGATCAGCGCCGCCAAGCTCGCCCTGCAGGACAACGGCGGCCTGACGACCTTCGCCGTCTCCCGCGGCTCCCTCACCCCGGCTTCCGACCTCACCGTGACCGGGGCGATCACGCAGATGAACGGCTCGACCAATGGCCTCCGCAAGACGGGCACCGGGGTCATGACCCTCCAGGGCGCCAACACCTACGTCGGTTCCACCACGGTCGACAACGGCGTCCTGCGCCTCGCCTCGGGAGGCCGCCTCTATTCCGGCGCCTTCAACGGCACCGCGGTGGTCACCGTCAACTCAGGCGCCACGGTCGAGCTCGAGAACTGGGCCTACGGCGAGACTTCCCAGTCCCTCGGCGGGCTACGCAACGCCGCCGCCGCCTTTGTGGTCAACGGCGGCACCGTCCGCATGGCCGCCGCCGGCACCACCGCCTACGGCCGCGGCATCACCGTCAACTCCGGCGGCGCCACCCTCGAGTCGCTCTCCGGGGCCAACTGGGTGCTCGACGGAACCGACGGCGACGTCGCCTTCGTCTACAACGGCAATCCCAACCTGACCCTCGCCGGCGCCGGCGACGGCACCTTCGGCAAGGCCTTCTCCGGCTCCGGTTCCCTGACCAAGTCCGGCGCGGGCACCTGGATCCTGGGTGCCGCCAGCACCTACTCGGGGGGCACGACCATCAGCGGGGGCACGCTCAGCATCGGCCATGTGTCGGCGCTCGGCACCGGCTCCGTGGTCATCAACGGCGGCTTCCTCGACCTCGCCGGCCTGAACCCGACCAACGTCATCACCCTCGCGGGCGGCGGCCTTCTCAACGCCGGCAACTGGGCTCCCGCCACGGTGACCGTCACGGGCAATGTCTCCGCCGAGACGATCAACAACCTCGCGGCTTCCGAGATCACCCTCGGCACGGGCGCCACGGTCGACGCCTCGCAGCTCAACCCGGGCAAGACGCTCGTCCTCACCGGCGCGCCCACCCTCACGGGTTTGGGTTCCTTCTCGGGCACGCTCGCCGTCGCGGGCGCGCTCGACCTCTCCTCGGCCGGCAACCGCCCCGGCCAGAACGCGACCCTCGAGGTCCGCGCCGGCGGCTCGCTGAACTTCGGCTCCGGCGCCGACTTCACCGGCACGGTGGCCTACAAGGGCGGCCAGATCCAGGGCTCGGCCTTCAAGGGGACGCTCAATGTCGCGGACGAGGAGGTCGTGTTGGACGACGCCAACCTGGGCGGCTCGCCCACGGTCCTCGTCGGCACCGGCGCCTCGGTCGACGTCGCCAACTTCACCGGCTCCCTCCGCCTTGCCGGCACCGGCGCGGTCGCGGCCGGCCTGACGAGCTTCACGGGTTCCCTCGAGCTCACGGAAGGCGCCGAGCTCAACCTCACGACGGCCGACGCCCCGAACGCCGACGTCGTCGTCTCCGACGGCACCCTGCGCGGCTCGGGCTCGCTCGACGCGGTGACGCTGGCGGCGGGCGGCACGCTCGCCCCCGGCAACTCGCCCGGCATCCAGAACCTCGCCACCTTGACCCTGACCGGCGGCAACCTGGACTTCGAGATCCTCAACTCCGGAGGTGGCGTCTACACGCCCAACGCCGGCACGGACTACGACACGATCGTCGTCTCGGGCCTGCTGGACATCTCCGCCCTCTCGCTGCTCAACCGCGTCGGCCTGACGGTCGTCTCGCTGTCGGACCTCACGACGGCCGGTGACCTCCAGGACTTCGATCCCGCCGAGACCTACGCCTTCGACCTGATCAGCTACGGCTCCATCAGCAGTTACGAGGGCTCGATCTCGCAGTTCTTCGACCTCGACACCACCGGGCTGACCTACGCCGGATTCGGCCTCGACCCGGCATTCCTCTCGCTGGTCGACACCGGGTCCGCGATCAGGCTCACCTACGCCCCCATCCCCGAGCCCTCGACCTACGGCCTGATGCTCGGCGGCCTGGCCCTCGCTGGGGCGGCCCTGCGCCGTCGGAAGAAGAATTCAAAGTAAAGAGTTCAAATGAAAGAGAAGGGGGCCCGCGAAAGCGGGCCTCTTTGTTTTCATGGGTCTTTCGGCGTTCTTTCATCTGAATTCTTCCGTCTGAATTCTTCCCCGGGTAGGGACGCCTCTCCGAGGCGTCCGCGGCCGGCTCGGCGAGCCAGCCCTACCCAAGCCCGCGGCAGGGTCGGAGACCCAGCCCTACCTAGAGGCGAGGATGTAGAGCATTACGAGGATGCGGAGGATGCGGAGGGATGAACTACCGGGGCCGCAGGCCCCTCCGCTTACCCGCTGCCACCGCTGCCACCGCTGCTACCGCAGCCACCGCTGGAATGGGTAAGGACGCCTCTCCGAGGCGTCCGCGGCCGGGTCGGAGACCCAGCCCTACCTGGCGCCCAGGTAGGGGCATGGCTACGCCCATGCCCTAGGTCACGGACGTAGCCGCGACCCTACCCAATTCCGCGGCCGGCTCGGCGAGCCAGCCCTACCTCCTTCCTCGTCATCCTCGTTCTCCTCCGCCTCCTCCGAATCCTCTTCTTCAGCCACCCCTCACGCCCACCTCAGCTTCGAGCGGAGGACGTCGAAATGGCTGAGCCCGGCCGGCCGCAGGATCCCCAGACGGACCTTCGCGGTACGGACGATCAGGGGCAGTCGGCTCGACGCGTCCAGCGGGCTCCGTCCGTCGACCGAGAGGCCGAGCGGGACGTTGTCCAGGCTCTCCACGCGGATCTCGGACTCGGACGAGAAGACGAGCGGCTGGTTGGAGAGCGTGTGGGCGCAGAGCGGGGTGACGGCGATGACCGAGGCCGACGGGTCGATGAGCGGGCCGCCCGCGGCGAGGTTGTAGGCCGAGGAGCCGGTCGGGGTCGCGACGATCACGCCGTCCGCCCGGTAGGTGTTCACGGGATGCCCATCCGCCTGCACGGCGAGCCGGGCCATGCGGAAGACATCGCGCGTCTTCACCACGACGTCGTTGAGCGCGAGGGCGAAGTCGCCGTCGGCGAAGCGGACCTCGAGCAGGGCGCGCTCCTCGCGGCGGCACTCGCCGGCGAGCACGGAGCGCACGCTGGCGGCGACGTCCTCGGCGGGGTAGGCGGCGAGGAAGCCGAGCTTGCCGCGGTTGATGCCGAAGAGGGGGACGCCCTCCTTGGCCGCGGCCTCGGCCACGCCGAGGAAGGTGCCGTCGCCCCCGACCACGCAGCAGGCGTCGGCCCCGCGCAGGTTGGCCTGCTCGATGGGCCACTCGACGGGGCGGACGGTCACCCCCGCCTCGCGGGCGGCCCGGCCGATGTCGGCGACGATGTCGTCCGTGCCGGCCTTGGCGCGGTTGACGACGAGGGCGAGGGTGCGGATAGCCACGACCCTAGGTTGCCCCCCGGCCGAAGGGGGGCGAGCCGGAAAAGGCCCGTCCTTACCCCCTGCGTGCCGTCAGGACGGCTTCCAGGCGCTCGGCGCTGGGGGCACCCCCCATGGCCGACTCCGGCTTGCCGCCACCCTTGCCGCCCAGCTGCCCGCAGAGCTCGCTGACGAGCTTGCCGGCGGCCTGGCCGGCCTTGATGGCGTCGGCCCCGCAGTTGGCGACCAGGGAGGCCTTGCCGTCGATCGCCGCCCCGAGGACGACCACCGCGGCGGGACCGACCCGGCCGGCCACCTTGGCGCCGAGCTCGCGCAGCGAGGCGGCGTCCTCGGCCGCCACGAGGGCGGTGACGAGGCGGAGGCCGCCCTGCTCCTTGGCGGCGGCGGCGAGGGAATGGGCGAGGGCCTCGGCCTCGCGGTCGCGGAAGACCTTGAGGCGGCGCTCCAGCTCGCGGGTCTGCTCGAGCAGCTGCTCGACGCGCTTGAGGACGTCGTGGACGGGCGCCTGGGTGGCGGCGGCGAGCGCCTTCAGGAGCTCGGCCTCCTCGCGGGCCTTGCCGTAGGCGGTGAGCCCGGCCACGGCCTCGATGCGGCGGACGCCCGCGGCGATGGCGTTCTCGCCCGTGATGCGCAGCAGGCCGATCTCGCCGGTGGAGCGGACGTGCGTCCCGGCGCAGAGCTCCATCGAGTAGCCGTCGAGGCCGGTCGGGGCGCCGCCGACCTGGACGACGCGAACCCATTCGCCGTACTTGTCGCCGAAGAACTGCATGACGTCGGCCCGGCCCTTGACGTGGCTGTGCTTCACCTCGGTCCAGGAGACGGGGGCGTTCTCGAGGATGCGCTCGTTGACGAGGCGCTCGATGTCGGCCACCTGGGCGGGCGTCAGGGCGGCGCTGTTGAAGTCGAAGGTCAGCTTGTCCGGGGCGACGGCCGAGCCCTTCTGCGAGGCCTCCTTGCTGACGACCTCGTGCAGGGCCCAGTGGATGAGGTGGGTCGCGGTGTGGTGGCGCGAGATGGCGGCGCGGCGGGCGCCGTCGACCGCCAGCGTGGCGGACTTGCCGGCCTCGGGGAGGTCGGAGCCGTCGAGCAGGTGGATCCAGGTGGAGCCGGACTTCTGGGTGTCGGCCACGCGCCAGCTGCGGCCGCCCTGGGTGAGGGTGCCGGAGTCGCCGACCTGGCCGCCCATCTCGGCGTAGAAGGGCGACTTGGAGGTGATGACCGCCGGGCGGCCCTTGAGGGTGAGGACCTGGGCGACCTCGGTGTCGGCCGCCAGGGCGTCGTAGCCGGTGAACTCGGTCGGGTGGTCGGCGCCGACCTCGGAGAGCGTGATGACCTCCTTCTTCTGGGCGGCGCGGGCGCGGGCGCGCTGCTCCTCCATGCGGGCCTCGAAGCCCGCGGTGTCGACGGTCAGGCCGCGCTCGCGGGCCATGAGCTGGGTGAGGTCGAGCGGGAAGCCCTGCTCGTCGTAGAGGCGGAACGCGAACGCGCCGTCGAGCTGGCCGCCCTTGGGCGCCTTGGCCGCGGCCTCCTCGAAGAGGGCGATGCCCTTGTCGAGCGTGCGGATGAAGGATTCCTCCTCGGTGCGGATGACCTCGGCGACGTGGGCCTTGCGGGCGCGGATCTCGGGGAAGGTGTCGCCCATGGTCTCGGCGAGGACGTCGACGAGCGAGTGGAAGAAGGGCTTGGTCAGGCCGAGCGTGCGGCCGTAGCGCACGGCGCGTCGGAGGATGCGGCGCAGGACGTAGTTGCGGTCGCTGTTGCCGGGCTGGATGCCGTCGGCGATGGCGAAGGAGAGGGTGCGCGCATGGTCGGCGATGACGCGGAAGGCGACGTCGTCGCGCTCCTGGGCGGTGTCCCCCTGGCTGCCGGGCTTGGGCAGGGTGGAGCCGTACTTCTTGCCGCTCAGGGACTCGAGCTTGCGGAAGAGCGGGGCGAAGATGTCGGTCTCGTAGTTGGAGATGACGCCCGAGAAGTCCTTGAAGCCCTTGGTGCACTGGAGGATGCCCGAGACGCGCTCGAAGCCCATGCCGGTGTCGACGTGCTTGGCGGGGAGCGGCGAGAAGGTGCCGTCGGGGTTGGCGTTGAACTGGATGAAGACCAGGTTCCAGATCTCCATGCAGCGGGCGTCGCTGCCGTTGACGAGCCTGCCCTGGGTGTCGCCCTCGGGGGTCAGGTCGACGTGCAACTCGGTGCAGGGGCCGCAGGGGCCCGTCTCGCCCATCATCCAGAAGTTGTCCTTCCGGTTGCCGTTGACGATGTGGACGGCGGGGTCGAGGCCGACCGAGCGGAACTTGGCCGCCCAGGCGTCCCAGGCCTCCTGGTCGAACTCCGCGGGGTCGCCCTTCGACTTGTCGGGCGCGTAGACCGTGGCGTAGAGGCGTCGGGGCGGGAACTTCCAGACCTCGGTGATGAGCTCCCAGGCCCAGTCGATCGCCTCCTGCTTGAAGTAGTCGCCGAAGGACCAGTTCCCGAGCATCTCGAAGAAGGTGTGGTGGTAGGTGTCGAGGCCGACGTCCTCGAGGTCGTTGTGCTTCCCGCCCGCGCGGATGCACTTCTGGGTGTCGGCGGCGCGGCCGGGGGTGTAGGGGCACTTGGCCTGGCCGAGGAAGATCGGCACGAACTGGTTCATCCCCGCGTTCGTGAACAGCAGGTTCGGGGAGTCCGGCATGAGGCTGGAGCTCGGGACGATGCTGTGCTGCTTCGAGCGGAAGAACTCGAGGAAGGACTGGCGGATCTGGGTTGAGGTCATTGAGGGAGGAAAGAGGGATTAAAGGGATGAAATGATGAAGGGATGAAAGGGAGGAAGGGATGAAGGGGTGTGCTAAGTTTCTAAGTGGCTGAGATGCTAAGGGGGAAGGGGGCGAGGAGGACGAAAGAGGACTAAGGGGGACGAAGAAGGACTAAAGGGACGTGTGGTTTAGGTACTTAGATACTTCGTCACTTAGAGACTTAGGGTCTTAGTTACATAGCTGGCCACAGGGGGTGAGGCCCACGGCCGTCCTAGAGGAATAGGGGGCGGGGTAGGGGGAGGAAAAGGGCAAAAGGGCGGGGTAGGGGGCTCCGCCCGGGGCCGGGCCGCGGGTGCGAAGGAGCGTCGCTCCGCCTTACCTCAGGGGCGCGCCGCGGATGTCGATCTCGGGCTTGGTCGTCCACCGCGGCTTGAAGCCGGGTTTCTCGACGCGGGCGCGGAAGATGACGGTGTTGTCGAGGCCGAGGTCCTTGGACCAGATCCAGGACGCGCCCTTGAAGTCGGCCTCGTAGAAGGGCGCCTTGGGCCCGACCGCCTGTTCCGTGAAGACGCTCGCCGCCGGCCAGTCGCGGTCGTCGAAGTCCGTCGCGAACCAGTTGGCGGGGATGGGGTCGTTCTCCACCCTGGGGTTGGCGGTGTCGCGGCCGATCGGTCCGCGCGAGAAGCTGCGGGCCTTCCACTTGGCGTCGGTGACCGTGCCGTCGGCGAACTTCAGGATGAAGCCGCCGTCGCCGATATGGTCGCCGTATTCCATGCCGGTGGCGGCGTTGGCGTTGTCCTTGGCCATCACGGCGATCGTCATGGGATACTCGGGCAGGACGTCGACGCTGACGACGTTGTGCGGCAGGAAGTCGATGGGGTCCGTGGCGACCAGCTTGCCGTTGATGTAGAGGATGAACCAGTTGTCGGCGTAGACGTTGAGCCGGACGGTGTCGGCCATCGTCGGCTTGACGAGGCCGGCGCCGGCTCCCGCCCGGCCCTTGCCCCGGGCCTCGCCCCCGCGGGCGGGGCGCTCACCCTCGCGGCCGGGAGGCGGTGTCTGGCCGAGGAGGCCGGCGGCGAGGGGAAGGAGCAGGAGGACGCGCATGGGGTTTTCGGGTAAACCCCGATTAGGGAGGGGAGTTTTCTAAGGGTTGCCCTTGGTGGGCGGCTGGGGAAGGGTAGGGCCGATGCCGGTCTTCGCCGCCCTGTTCCTGCTCGCCCTGCTCGCGGCGTTCGTGGCCGTGGGCGCGGCGACCTTTCTCCTGGTCTACGCCTGGCGGATGGCGCGGCGCCATCCCGAGATGGGGTGGTTCTACTGCGGGGTGCAGACCCTCTGCCTGATCTTCGTCCGCTGCTTCTACGGCGTGCGGGTGCGCGGGGTTTCCAACCTTCCCGACTCGGGCGGCGTCCTGATCGTCTGCAACCACGTCTCCTACCTCGACCCCGTCCTCATCGGCACCTTCTCGCCCCGTCCCGTCCGCTTCCTGTCCTGGGAGGGTTTCGAGCGCGTGCCGGTGATGCGCCGGGTGATGCGCCTGATGGGGACCATCCCGGTCGACGAGACCAAGGCCAAGGACGCCCTCGCCAAGGCCGTGGAGGCCCTGCGCCGGGGCGAGGTCGTCTGCATCTTCCCCGAGGGGCACGTCACCCGCACCGGCGCCCTGATGGACCTGCGCGGCGGTTTCGAGGTCATCGCCCGCCGCGCCGGCTGCCCGGTGGTGCCCGCCTGGGTCGATGGCAAGTGGGGCTCGATCCTGAGCCTCAGCGAGGGCCGGCTCTTCTGGAAGTGGCCGCGCGGGCTGCGGCGCGAGGTCGGCGTGGCCTATGGCAAGCCCTTCCCGGCGGCCGAGGCGGCGTCCGCCCGCCTGCGGCTCCTGGATGTCGGCTCCGAGTTGGTGGCGAGCCGGCCTTCCTTCCGCGGCCATCTCGCGGCCGAGGTCGCCAAGGGTCTCGCCCGCCGCGCCGGGCGCGAGGTGATCGTGGACCGCACGGCCGGCCGCCGGGCGCTCTCGGGCGCGGTCACCCTGGCCCTCGCCTGGTTGCTCGCGCGTCGCCTGCGTCGCCTGCCGGAGGCCCGCGTCGGCGTCGTCCTCCCCGCGGGCATCGGCGCCGCGGTCGCCAACCTCGCCTGCGCCTTCGCCGGCAAGGTGCCGGTGAACCTCAACTTCACCATCGGCCGGGCCGCCGCCGAGTCCTGCCTGCGGCGCTCGGGGGTGCGGACGATGCTCACGGCCTCGGCCTTCCGCGCGAAGGTCGGCGAGCGCTTCGCCGACTTCCCTTGGTCGGACGCCGTCCTTGACGTCGCGGACGAGCTCAAGGCGCTCCCGCGCTGGAAGATCGCCGCGCTGGTCCTGCTCGTGCGCCTGACGCCTTCCGACCTTGTGCCGCTCGTGCTCGGGCTGCCGCGCGAGGGCGGCGACCGCGAGGCCGGCCTGCTCTTCACGAGCGGCAGCTCGGGCGAGCCCAAGGGCGTGCCGCTCACCCACGCCAACCTGCTCGCGAACCTCTCGCAGATCGACGACTCAGGCGCGGTGCCGAGGCGCGCGCGCCTCCTCTGCAGCCTGCCCGTCTTCCATTCCTTCGGCTTCACGGTCGGCGTCTGGTACGCCCTCTCGCGCGACACCACGCTCATCACCCTGCCGTCGCCCGTCGACACCGCGGCGAACGTCGCCGCCGCCCGCGAGGAGGGCGCCACGGTCACGGTCGGCACGCCCACCTTCCTGCGGCCCTGGCTGCGCAAGGCGAAGGCGGAGGACCTCGCCGCGCTCGAGTGGGCGGTGGCCGGGGCGGAGAAGGTGCCGGCCGACTTGGTCGAGGCCTGGGACCGCTCGCTGGCCACGCCCCTGCTCGAGGGCTACGGCACGACCGAGGCGAGCCCCGTCCTCGCCGTCAACGTGCCCGACCTCGCCGACCCGCGCGCCCCCGGCGGCGCGTGGCGCGGCAACCGTCCGGGCTCCGTGGGCCGCCCCGTCAACGGCGTGGCCGTCCGCTTCGTCGATCCCGAGACGGGCGCCGAGGTGCCCGCGGGCTCGACCGGCTTGCTCCTCGTCCGGGGCGCCAACCTCTTCGGCGGTTACCTCGACGATCCCGTCCGCACGGCCGAGGCGCATCGCGACGGCTGGTATGTGACGGGCGACCTCGGGCGCCTGGATGACGACGGCTTCCTGCACCTCGAGGGGCGCCTCAGCCGCTTCTCCAAGGTCGGCGGCGAGATGGTCCCCCATGGCACGGTCGAGGAGGCTCTGCTTCGCCTCATCCCGGCGGCCGCCGAGGGCACGATTCCCTTGGCGGTCGCGGGACGGCCGGACGACGCCAAGGGCGAGCAACTGGTCGTGCTCCACGCCGTCGACCTCGACCCCGAGCGCATCCGCGAGGGCTTGGTCGCCGCGGGCCTTCCGAACCTCTGGATCCCGAAGACCTTCGTCCGGGTGCCGGCGATTCCGGTGCTCGGGACGGGGAAGCTGGATCTGAGGGCGATCAGGGAGATGGCAAGGGTGTAGGAGAGGAAGGGATGAAGAGATGCAGGGATGAAGGGATGAAAAGATGAAGGGGGATAGGGGAATGGGGGACTAGGGGGATAGCGGGATGGGGGATGACGAGGAGGACGAGGAAGACGACGATGACGAGGAGGCGGAGGAAGGGGAGGAGGCGGAGGATGGGGAGGAGGGGGAGGAGGGGGAGGGGTGACGAAGTGCGAAGAGTCGAAAATCGCACAGGGTGCCGACCTTTCGTCAGCCCCTGACCCACCCTCTTTAATTCTTAATTCTTAATTTTTAATTCTCCCAATCCCATCCCCTATTCCCCCATCCCCCTAGTCCCCTTCAGCCTCTTCGTTCTTCGTTTTTCGCTCTTCGTTCCAACCACCCCTTTTTCCTCGCCTGAGGCTTCGCGTGGCGGGCAAAATGACGGCATCCGACCATGGCCAAGACCGTCAAGAAGTCCCTCGCGTCCAAGAAAGCCGCCAAGCCCGTGGCCAAGGCCGCACGGAGCGGGGCGAAGGCCGCCAAGGCCGTGAAGCTGCCCGCTGGGACGGACTTCGCCGTCGACTGCCACAACTGCGACCCCGCCTCGTTCAAGGCCGACATCCTCCGCCACCTGACCTACACCCTGGCGCGCGACACCACCACGGCCATCCGGATGGACTGGTGGCTCGCGACCTGCTTCGCGCTGCGCGACCGGGTGCTGGAGCGCTTCCTCAAGACGCAGGGTCGCCACGCCTCGGGCAACGTCCGCCGCGTCCACTACCTCTCGCTCGAGTATCTCATGGGCCGCCTGCTGCGGAACAACCTGAGCAACCTCGGCATGCTGGAGTCCGCCCGCACCGCCCTCTCCGAGCTCGGCAAGGACCTCGACGACGTCTGCGAGGAGGAGAACGACATGGGCCTCGGCAACGGCGGCCTCGGCCGCCTCGCCGCCTGCTTCCTCGACTCGCTGGCCACGATGGACCTCCCGGCCATCGGCTACGGCATCCACTACGAGTTCGGCCTCTTCCGGCAGACCTTCGTCGACGGCCGCCAGGTCGAGGAGGCCGACAACTGGCTCGCGCGCGGCACGCCCTGGAAGATCCGCCGCCCCGAGTACCAGGCCCGCGTCCCGCTCTACGGCAGGGTGGTCGACGCCATCGACGACCGCGGCAACTACGCCCCCCACCTCGTCGACACCCAGGACCTGCTCGGCATCCCGTGGGACATCCCCGTGGTCGGCGCGGGCGGCTCGACCGTCAACTTCCTCCGCCTCTGGGAGTCCAAGGCCACCACCGAGTTCGACTTCCGCGCCTTCGACCAGGGCGACTACGTCGACGCCGTGCGCTCGCGCATCGAGGGCGAGACCGTCTCCAAGGTCCTCTACCCCAACGACAGCAAGGCCGCGGGCAAGGAGCTGCGCCTCGTCCAGCAGATCTTCTTCGTCTCCTGCTCGCTGCAGGACATCCTCCGCCGCCACCGCCGGCGCAACCCCGGCTGGGCCAACCTGGCCGACAAGGCCGTGGTGCAGCTCAACGACACCCACCCCGCCATCGCCGTCGCGGAGCTGATGCGCCTGCTGGTGGACGTCCATCGCCTCCCGTGGGACGACGCGTGGTCGCAGGTCACGCGCATCTTCAACTACACCAACCACACCCTCCTGCCCGAGGCGCTCGAGACCTGGGGCGTCGACCTCCTGAACCGCGTCGTCCCCCGCCACCTCCAGATCATCTACGAGATCAACCGCCGCTTCCTCGAGGAGGTCGAGGCGCGCTGGCCGGGCGACGGCGCCCGCAAGGCCGAGCTCTCCCTCATCGGCGAGGGCCCGCACCGCCACGTCCGCATGGCCCACCTCGCCATCGTCGGCTCCTCCAAGGTCAACGGCGTCGCCGCCCTCCACACCCGCCTGCTCAAGGCCAACCTCCTGCGCGGGTTCGACGAGCTCAGCCCGGGCAAGATCGTCAACATGACCAACGGCATCACGCCCCGCCGCTGGCTGCGCGCCTGCAACCCCGGGCTCTCGGCCCTCTGCGACGAGGTCGCCGGCCCGGGCTGGGACACCGACCTCTCGCGCCTGCGCGCGCTCGAGGCGGTGGCGGACGACCGCCGCTTCCAGGACCGCTTCCTCGCGGTGAAACGCGACAACAAGCTGCGCCTCGCCGAGGTCATCCGCGAGCTGGTCGGCACCGAGGTCGACCCCGACTCGCTCTTCGACGTCCAGATCAAGCGCCTGCACGAGTACAAGCGCCAGCACCTCAACCTCCTGCATATCCTCGCGCTCTACCGCCGGATCCTCAACGACCCCTCGGCCGACGTCACCCCCCGCACCTTCGTCTTCGGCGCCAAGGCCGCGCCCGGCTACGCGATGGCCAAGCACATCATCCACGCCATCAACCGCGTGGGCGCCGTCATCAACGCCGACCCCCGCGTGCGCGGCCGCCTCAAGGTCGTCTACCTCCCCGACTACCGCGTGACGCTCGCAGAGCGCATCATCCCGGCGGCCGACCTCTCCGAGCAGATCTCCACCGCCGGCAAGGAGGCCTCCGGCACGGGCAACATGAAGCTCGCCCTCAACGGCGCCCTGACCATCGGCACGCTCGACGGCGCCAACGTCGAGATCCTCGAGGAGGTCGGCGACGACAACATCTTCATCTTCGGCCTGACGGTCGAGGAGGTCGCCGAGCTCCGCTCCCGCGGCTACGACCCGCGCGCGACGGCCGAGGCCGACCCCGAGCTCAAGGCCGTCCTCGATTGGCTGGCCTCGGACGCCTTCACGCCCGGCCAGCCTGGGCTGCTCGCCCCCGTGGTCCACGGCCTGCTCGACGGCGGCGACCCCTATCTCGTGCTGGCCGACTTCCGCGCCTACATCGAGGCCCAGGATCGCGCCGCCGCGGCCTTCCGCGACCGCCGTCGCTGGGCCCGCATGGCCATCCTCAACACCGCCCGGATGGGCAAGTTCTCCTCCGACCGGACGATCGCGGAGTATGCGAGGGAGATTTGGGATGTTAAGCCGGTGAGGGGATAGGGGAATTGGGGACTAGGGGAATTGGGGACTAGGGGAATAGGGGACTAGGGGGCTAGGGGAATAGGGGGCTAGGGGATTGGTAGGGGCGGCTCGCCGAGCCGACCGCCTTTTCCTAACCGGCCTCTGACATCGCCCTCAGCGGTTTTGGCGGTAACAGCGGTGGCAGCGGCTTGATCAGCGGTACAAGCGGTATCAGCGGGCTAGCGGAGGGGCCTTCGGCCCCGGTAGATAGTCCTCCGGCTCCTCGTCATCCACCGTATCCTAGTCTCCAGCTCTTTCCAGCCGTTCCCAGCTTTTGCCAGCTTTTCTAGCAAGACGGCCGGCTCGGCGAACCAGCCCTACCTGGGATAGATTTCAGATATCAGATTTTAAGTATAGATGAGCCATTAGGTACCCCTCTGGCCTCTAGCGTCTGCCGTCTGATATCTGCCCCCAACACCCCCAACTTTCCCTCCTTCCGGGGGTTCAAATCGCATGGAACCGCGCGACCAGGGCCAGCCCCCTTCCGAACGCCCCAATCCCTTCTTCATCCCCGCCTTGCCCCAACATGGCCGGCGCTGGTTCCTGGGCGCCCTCGGTCTCCTCGGGGCCATGGCGGCCGGCGCCCGCGCCGCCGAGCCCGCGACCCCCGCGGCTCCCGCCAAGGGCGGCAAGGAGGGCAAGGGAGGGAAACGCGGCGGCGCCGGCGGCGGCCGAGGCGAGGGCAAGGGAGCCTTCGTGGTTCCCGCCGAGCACGCCGACCAGAACGCGCTCTCGGTCGTGCTGGGCCGGGTGACGGCCAACTCGGCCACCTTCAGCCTGCTCGCGCCCACCGCCTCGGAGGCCTACCTCGAGATCGGCGCCGCGCCGGGCAAGTATGACCGCAAGACCGCCGTGACCGCCCTTCCCGCGGGCCAGCCCGTCGAGGTGGAGGTGGACGGCCTTCGTCCCGACAGCCGCGTCCATTATCGCCTCCACCATCGCAAGGCCGGCGCCCCCGCCTTCGCCGCCCGCCCCGAGCAGGGGTTCTCGACCCAGCGGGCCCCGGGCAGCGCCTTCACGTTCACGATCCAGGGCGACTCGCACCCCGAGCGCATGGGCAAGGTCTCGAATCCGGAGCTCTACGCCCGGACCCTCGCCCACGCGGCCGCCTCCCGGCCCGACTTCCATATCTGCATGGGCGACGACTTCAGCGTGGAGCAGGTCCGCACGATCAGCCCGGAGTCCCTCGCCGCCCCCTACGTCCTCCAGCGCCCCTTCCTCGGCATCGTCGGCCAGACCGCCCCCCTCTTCCTCCTCAACGGCAACCACGAGCAGGCCTCGCTCTACAACTACAGCCAGACCGACGACCGCCGCGCCGTGGCCGTGGGCGCCCAGGTGGCCCGCAACCGGTTCTACCCCACGCCGAAGGCCGGCGCCTTCCACAGCGGCGACCCGACGCCCTGGAAGGACATCGGCGAGCTGCGCAGCTACTGCGCCTGGACCTGGGGCGACGCCCTGTTCGTCATCCTCGACAACTACTGGCACTCGCCCGCCCTCGTGGACAGCGGGTTCAAGGGCGAGGACACCCGCGGCGGCGGCAAGGGCCGCGATCGCGATTGGTGGGGCATCACCCTCGGCGACGCCCAGTACGCCTGGCTCAAGCGGACCCTCGAGCAGAGCAAGGCCCGCCATAAGTTCGTCTTCGCCCACCACGTCCTCGGCACCGGCCGCGGCGGGGTCGAGGAGGCCGAGCTCTACGAGTGGGGCGGCAAGGGCAAGGGCGGCACGTTCGCCCAGAAGCGCCCCGGCTGGGAACTGCCCGTCCACCAGCTGATGGCCAAGCACAAGGTCAGCGTCTTCTTCCAGGGCCACGACCACCTCTACTGCCGCCAGGAGAAGGACGGCGTCGTCTACCAGGAGCTGCCGATGCCCTCGGACAGCACCTACGAGGCCCTCAACGCCGACCGCTACGCCGGCGGCCCCGTCCTCCCGAACTCGGGCTACGTCCGCGTCTCGGTCTCCCCCGCCGAGGTGAAGGTCGAGTATGTGCGGACCTTCCTCCCCAAGGATGAGTCCGTCGACCGCCGCCACGGCGCCGTCGCCCACAGCTACGTGGTGAAGCCCCGATGAGCCGCCTCGCCCTCCTGCTGGCCTGCCTGGCGTCGTCGCTCGCCGCCGCCCAGCGGCCCAACATCGTGGTCGTGCTGATGGATGACATGGGCTGGCGCGACACCGGGTTCGCCGGCAACCGCTTCGTCGAGACCCCCCACCTCGACCGCTTCGCCCAGGAAGGCGTCCGTTTCGCGCAGTGCTACGCCAGCGCCCCCAACTGCGCGCCGAGCCGGGCCTGCCTCCTCACCGGCCAATACACGCCCCGCCACGGCGTCTACACGGTCGTCGACGAGCGCTACGCCCCGGGCCAGGCGCACATGCGCGTGATGTCGACCCGCGGGTCCGACGAGCTGCCGACCCGCACGACGAACCTGGCCGAGGCGCTGAAGGCTCAGGGCTACTCGACCGCCCTCGTCGGCATGTGGAACCTCGGCCGGGGCCGCGCCGGCGCCTCGGGGAGCCCGACCGGCCAGGGTTTCGACCTCTATCGTCGGCCGGAGGACCTCGGTTTCGCCAAGGACGCCTACAAGGACGCCAAGGGGCGCTACCTGAGCGACGCGCTCACCGACGAGGCCATCGCCTGGGTCGGGAAGCAGAAGGGCAAGCCCTTCTTCCTCTACTTCGCCGATCACTCGGTGCACGAGCCCCTCGACCCCAAGCCCGAGCTGCTCGAGAAGTATCGTCGCAAGGCCGCCCAGGCCGGCTCGGCCTCCCAGGATCCCGCCTACGCCGCCAGCGTCGAGGCGGTGGATGCCAACTTCGGCCGGCTCATGGCCGCGCTCGCCTCGCTCGGCCTGGACCGCGACACGCTCGTCCTCTTCACGAGCGACAACGGCGGCATGCCCTCCGTGGTCGCGCCCCTGCGCGGCAGCAAGGGCCTCCTCTACGAGGGCGGCATCCGCGTGCCCGGCGCCGCGCGCTGGCCCGGCGTCATCCCCGCCGGCAAGACCCTGGAGTCGCCGGTGCTCGGCATGGACCTTTTCCCGACCGCGCTCGAGGCCGCCGGCGTCGCCCTGCCCAAGGACCAGCCGGTGGACGGCGTCAGCCTCCTGCCCGCGCTCCGCTCGGGCGGTTCGCTGGCGGCCCGGCCGCTCTTCTGGCACTTCCCGTGCTATATCGGCAAGGGCGAGCCGATGAGCCTGATGCGCGACGGCGACTTCAAGCTCATCCACAAGTTCGCGGGGCCGACCTACGAGCTCTACAACCTCCGCGAGGATCCCTCCGAGAGCCGCAATCTCGCCGCCGCCGAGCCGCGCCGCCTGGAGGAGATGAAGGCCAAGCTGACGGCTTGGCAGCGCGCGACCGGCGCCTTCCTCGCCGACCAACCCAACCCCGCCTACGATCCGAAGGCCAGTCCGCCGAAGGGACAGAGGAGGCGCTGAGGCGGCAAAGGGGCGGAGGAGAAGCTAGCGGGGCAGCGGGGTCGGCGGGGTCCGCGGCGCAGAACTCGCTGCGCTCGTGGCCTTGGATGCGATTCGGCTATTGAGCGGACCGTGGTCGGACGGTTGAGCCGGCCCATCTCGGCCCACCTTTCAGCTCCCAACATAGCATACGGAAACGAGCGCAGCGCGTTCTCTCCCGCCAACCCCGCTGACCCCGCCGAACCGCCAACCCCGCCAAATTAGCGCAGCGAGTTATTCCCCGCCAACCCCGCCGAACCGCTGTCCCCGCCTACCCGCCGAGCGGCCGAAGGCCGCTCAATCCTCCATCTTGATATCCTTGTTGCGCGTGCGGGGGCCGCCGGCGCGCAGCCAGGCGTTCACGAACTGGTCGAGGTCGCCGTCCATCACCGCCTGGATATTGCCCGTCTGGACCCCGGTGCGGAGGTCCTTCACCATCTGGTAGGGCTGGAAGACGTAGGAGCGGATCTGGTTGCCCCAGCCGATGTCGCCCTTCTCGCCGTAGAAGCGCTCCATCTCGGCGCGCTTGTCGTCGAGGGTCTTCTCGTAGATGCGGGCGCGGAGGATCTTCATGGCGAGCTCGCGGTTCTTGTGCTGCGAGCGCTCGCGCTGGCAGGCCACCACGATGCCGGTGGGGATGTGGGTGAGGCGCACGGCCGACTCGGTCTTGTTGACGTGCTGGCCGCCCTTGCCGGAGGAGCGGTAGACGTCGACCCGGAGGTCGGCCTCCTTCACCTCGACATCCACGTCGTCGTCGATCTCCGCCACCACGTCGATCGAGGCGAAGGAGGTGTGGCGGCGGTCGTTGGCGTCGAAGGGCGAGATGCGGACGAGGCGGTGGACGCCGCGCTCGGCCTTGGCGTAGCCGTAGGCGTTGGGGCCCTCGATGCGGATCGTCGCGGACGAGATGCCGGCGCCCTCGCCCTCGGAGACCTCCTCGACCTCGACCTTGTAGCCGCGGCGCTCGGCCCAGCGCATGTACATGCGGAAGAGCATGTCCGCCCAGTCGTTGGACTCGGTGCCGCCGGCCCCGGCCTTGACCGTGAGCAGGGCGTTGGACTTGTCGTGCGGGCCGGAGAGGAAGGAGGCGATCTCGAGGTCGGCGACCTCGGCCACCAAGGCGTTGGCCAGCTCGGTCAGCTCGGCGACCTCGGCCTCGGCGCCCTCGGGGGTCTCGGCCACGAGCTCGGCCAGGGTCTTGGCGTCCTCGATCTTGCGGCGGAAGGCGGCCTGGGGGTTGGCGATGGTCTTCAGCTGGTTGGATTCCTGGATGACCTTCTGGGCGGCCTGCTGGCTATCCCAGAAGCCCTGCTCGGCCATCTTGCCCTCGAGCTCGAGGATGCGCGCCTGCTTGCCGGGGACGTCGAGGAACTTCCAGAGGTGGTTGGCGCGGCGCTCGGCTTCCTCGAGGGCGGCTCGGGTCTCGGGCGGGATGTACATGGGTGGGCGGGACGGCGGGATGGCGGGGAGGCGGGACCGCCGTGGCAGGAGCCAGGCGACACGATGAACCTAGGGTGAAAAGTAAGAGGGCAGGGGAGGCGAGAGTTTAAAAGAACCCCGTGGTAGCCACGGTTGATCGCGAGGCTTTTGGGGAGCGGGGAGTGGGGAATGCGAGGAGGTGGAGGATGGGGAGGATGACGAGGAGGCGGAGGATAAGCTACCGGAGCGAAGCTCCCTCCGTTAGCCCGCTAGGACCGCTAAAACGATGGAAGGGGCTAGAAGAGGCTAGAAAAGGCGAAGACGAGGATTCGAAGGATGACGAGGAGCACGAGGCAGAGGCGGTCGGCTCGGCGAGCCGCCCCTACCTCGATTGCAAATCTCGCAGGGCCGGAGGCCCTCCGCTGCCACCGCTGCTACCGCTGCCACCGCTGAAACGGGTAGGGATGCCTCTCCGAGGCGTCCGCGGTCGGCTCGGCGAGCCGCCCCTACCTCGTCCCCTAGTCCCCTATCCCCCTAGTCCCCCTAAGTATTGCACCCCATCCCCTCTTCCCATCCCCTCCTCCCTTAATCCCCTTCATCTCTTCATCCCTTTAATCCCTTTCTCCCTTTAATCCCTCCTCCGGCTCCTCCGCCACCTCCGGCTCCTCGTCATCCTCCGCCTCCTCGTCATCCTCCGCCTCCTCGTCTCGCCCCCATGCCCCTCCTCGAAGGCCTTTCCCTCGACCAGATCGCCGGCCCGGCGCCCGTCCGCCTGACCCTTCCCAACGGCGTCGAGGTCGTCGTCTGCGAGCGTCCCGGCTGCGGGCTGATGTCGGCCCAGGTCTGGGTCCGCACCGGCAGCGTCCACGAGGGCGTCGACGAGGGGTCCGGGCTCTCCCACTACCTCGAGCACATGGTCTTCAAGGGCACGGCGCGGATGACCGCGCGCCAGCTGACCGACCGCACGGCCTCGCTGGGCTGCTCGAGCAACGCCTACACGAGCTTCGACCGCACGGTCTACTACCTCGACGGCCCCGAGGAGTCGCTCGACGGCGCCCTGGAGATCCTCTCCGAGATGACCCTCGCGCCGACCTTGGCCGACGCCGACGCGACCCTGGAGAAGGAGGTCATCCTGCGGGAGATCGACATGTACGAGGACGAGCATGACAGCGTCCTGGCCGAGGCCGCCATCGCCGAGACCTACCGCGCGCACCCGATGCGCCACCCGATCATCGGGCACAAGGCCCGCTTCGCCGCCGTCACCCCCGAGCGACTGCGCGCCTACCACGCCGCCCGCTACGTGCCCGAGAACCTGGTCCTCGCCGTCGCCGGCTCGGTCCCCGTCGCCGAGGTCCTGCGCCTCGCCGCGCTCTGGTTCGGCCGGTTTCCCCGCCTCTCGCCCGACGCGCGCGCCCTCGCGCCCGATCCCGCGCCGGCCGACGCCCGCGAGGTCCGGCTGACCCGCGACGTCTCGACCTCGCGCGGCGTCCTCGTCTGGCGCGCCCCGGGCATCCTCTCCCACGAGTCCCTGCCCATCGACCTCGTGGCCGGCTTGCTTGGGTCGGGCCGCGACTCGCTCCTCTGGCGCGAGCTGCGCGAGCGCCGCGGAATCGTGCACGCCATCTCCGCGAGCGCCTGGGGCGTGGAGGACGCCGGGATGTTCTGGGTAGGCTGGTCCGGCGAGGCCGGGATCGACCCCCGCGAGGTCGAGGCCGCCGTGGTCGGCGTGGTCGATGGCTTCCTGAAGGGCCCGGTGACGCCGGAGGATTTCGCCAAGGTGCGCCGCAAGGCCGCCGTCGGCATGGTCAACGCCCAGAAGACGGTGAGCGGACTGGCCTCGCGCGCGGGTTACGCGCTGGCGATGGCGAGGGACGAGCGTCAGGCGCAGGCCAATGTCCGCCAGCTGGCCGAGGTCACCCCGGAGCGCCTCCTCGAGGTCGCCCGCCGCTGGCTGACGCCCGCCAACCGCACCGTGGCCTCGATGCGCCGCGATGCCTTGCCCGCCGCGTCCGCCGCCTCGGCCGCCGTGACCGCGCCCGGCCCCTTCGAGCTACGCACCCTTCCGAACGGCGTGCGCCTGTTGCTTCAGCCGGATCGCTCCCTGCCCAAGGTCGCCCTCGGCGTCATCTTCGCCGCCGGCGTCGCCGAGGAACCCCTCGGCAAGGCGGGGCTGACATCCCTCTTCTCCACCCTGCTCGCCCGCGACACCGCGCGCCGGGGTTCGGAGGAGGTCGCCGCGATCGTCGGCCGTCTCGGCCTGGCGTTCCGTCCGCACGGCTCCCAGCTCTCCGCCGGTCTCCTCGCGGAGGGTCTCTCCGCCGACTTCGCTCCCATGGCCGAGCTGGTGGCCGACGGCGTCCTGACGCCCTCCTTCCTGCCTGAAACCGTCGCGAAGGAGCGCGCCGCCCAGGCCGACGCCTGTCGCGAGGAGCTGGACGACGTGGTGGAGCTCGGGCGCCAGCGCCTGCTCGGCGCCTTCTACGGCGAGCACCCGTTGGCCCAGCCGGTCGGCGGCACGCCCGCCTCGGTGGAGGCGCTGACGGTCGAGGACCTGCGCGCCCTGCACGCCCGTCTGGTCCGCCCTTCCAACCTCATCGTCGGCGTGGCCGGCGACTACGACCTCGCGCAGGTGGAGGCTTGGGTCGCCGCGCGGTTCTCCGGCCTCTCCGGCGTCGCCGAGCCCCTGCGCCGCCTGCCGGTCGCCGCGACCCGGCCCTCGGCCGCCCTCAGCGAGACCGTCGAGCGCGAGCAGGCGGTCGTCCTGGTCGGCTTCCCGCACTGCGGCTTCGCCGACCCGCGCGTCACGGCGGCCAACCTCGCCGAGGAGCTCCTGAGCGGCATGTCCAGCGGCCTCTTCCGCCGGGTGCGCGAGGAGAAGGGCCTCGCCTACTTCGTCGGCGCCTCGCGACTCGAGCTCGCCGACCAAGGGATGTTCTACCTCTACGGCGGCACCCATGCGGAGGCCGCGCCGACGGTGCTCGCCGAGATGCGCGCGGAACTGGATCGGCTCGCGGAAGCCCGCCTCGAGCCCGATGAGCTGGAGTCGGCCAAGCGCCGCATGCGGGTCGCGCGCCGCGAGGCTCGCCAGACCCCGATGGGCCGCCTGCCGGGGGCGATGATCCGCGAGCTGACCGGCCTCGGCGCGAACTACGAGGCCACCTGGGAGTCGCGCCTCGCCGCGGCGACGGCCGAGGATGTCGCCCGCTTCGTCCGCGACCACCTCCGCGCCGACCTAGGCCAGTCCGTCACGCTCCTGCCGAAGGGCTGAGTCCGCCAGCGCGCGCTTGGCGACGACCGAGGCCCAGACGCCCGGCGCCGCCAAGGCGAACGTCAGCAGGAAGTAGTCGCCGTAGCCGAAGCGTTGGGCGAGGGCGCCCGCCCAGAGGCCGGGCAGGTAGGCGCCGATGAGGGCGAGGGTGGAGAGCGCGGCGTAGCGCACGGCGGCGTGCGGCCCCTCCGCGACCTTCATCATGGCGAGCAGCAGGGCGCAGACCCCGGCGCCGTAGGCGATGTGCTCCACGGCGAAGGCGGCGGCGATCACCGCCATCGGCGGTTCCGGGTGGGTCCCCAGCCACGCGATGCCGATGAGCGGCAGGTGCATGGCGATGCCGAGCGGCACCAAGCTGCGCACGATGCCGAGGCGGGTGATGATGGAGGAACCGATCAGGCCGCCGAGCGCCAGCCCGCCGACCCCGGTGGCCAGCCTAAGGACGGCGTAGGTCTCGTTGTCCAGGCCGAGCCCGCCTTGGGTCGTCGGCGCGACCGAGAAGAGCGGCAGCACGCGCGCGAGGTGCACCTCGCTCGTGCGGTAGAGCAGGATGAGGCCGACGATGGCGGGGAAGCGCGCGTCCGTCGCGAGCTCGCGCAGGCTCGCGCCGATCGGCTGCGAGGCCGGCAGCGCGCCCGCCGGCTCGCGCGAGAGCCCGAGGGCCGTGACCACCCACGCGAGGAGGGCCAGTCCACCTGCCGCGAGCAGGGCGTCGCCCCAGGCTTGGGCCGCGCTGTCCTCCGAGCCCCTGAGGTAACCGGCAAGCCAGATGAGGCAGGGGCCCGCGAGCACGGACCCGGTCTTGGAGGCGAAGTTGAGGAGCCCGGCGAGGCGGCTGCGCTCCTGCTCGCGCAGGGCGGCCACGTAGTAGCCGTCGAGGGCGACGTCGTGCCCGGCCGAGAGCAGGGAGAGCGCGATGAGCAGGCCGAGCAGGGGCCAGGGGCTCGCCTCGGCCCCGGGGGCCGAGAGCGCGATCCAGCCGAGGAGGGCGACGAGCAGGGCCTGCGCCGCGCGGATCACCCGGGTGGGTTCGCCCAGGCGGACGACCGCCGGCGCCCACAGGAGCTTCAGGCCGACGAGCAGGCCGAGGATGCCGACGACGCGGGTGTTCCAGCCATCGGGCAGGCCGGCGTTCTTCAGGGCGACGGGGAGGGCCTCGTCGCGGATGGCGCCGGGGATGGCCTGGAAGAGGAAGCCGGCCCCGACCCAGAGCCAGGCCTTTCTGGCGGGGGCCTCAGGCATTCGCCTCGCCGAGCTGCGAGGTGCCGTAGTCGTTCACGGCGCGGAAGAGGTTGTCGAGGAACTTGGCCACGGTGATGTTGAGGCCGAGCAATTCCTCGTCGGAGAGCTCGAGCGCCTCGCCCGGCTTGAAGGTGCGGGCGATGTCGGCGAGCTTGGCCACCTTCTTGCCGTCCTCCTCGGACTCGCGGATCATCTTGAAGTCGAGGACGAGGGTGCCGTCGGGCGAGATGTCGTCGTTGGTCACCTGGCCGCCGTTGGCCAGCACGCGCAGGGCGGCGGCGAGGCTGAAGAGGGCGTCCTCGAGCTCGTTGATGATGCCGTATTCCCTCTCGAGGGTCTCGAACTTGTCCTGCAGCTTGGCCCGGGCGAACTCCTGGTGGCGCTTGGCGACCCGCTGGTCGGCCTCGGCGTCGGGCGCGCGGTTCTTGCCCTTCTCCTTGATGAAGGCGCAGAGGAGGTGGCACTGGTCGAGGCCGGCCGCGGAGAGCTGGAGGAGGTCGTTGATGCTCGTGCGCAGGAGGAGGCCGCGCGAGAAGGCGCGCATCTGGGCGTGGGTGAGGTGGGCGGGCTGGGCCGGCATCACGCGGGGCAGGGCGGAGTAGAGGTCGTAGGTGGTGGGGTCCTCGTTGCGGAGGTTGGCCAGGCTGAAGGCGAGGAGGTCGAATTGCCGCTGGAGGGCGACGAGGAGGTTCCGGCTGATGGACTGGAGGCTGATGGTGGGCTCCCCGGATGAGGGGGAGGCGGAGGAATTGGGGACGTCAGCGGACATGGCGGGTGGGGAAGGGGGATGACGAGGAGGACGAGGATTCGGAGGAGGCGGAGGAGGCGGAGGAGCCGGAGGATGGGATGAGGGATAGGGGAATTGGGGAATAGGGGAAGGGGATAGTGGGGGTGGTTAAGCAGGTCCAGCGGTGGCAGCGGTAGCAGCGGTGGCAGCGGAGGGCCTTCGGCCCTGCGAGATTTGCAATCGAGGTAGGGGCGGCTCGCTGAGCCGACCGCCTTTTCCCCGTGCTCCTCGTTCTCCTCGGAATCCTCGTCTTCGCCTTTTCCAGCCTCTTCTAGCCCCTTCTAGTTTTTTCAGCCCTTCCCAGCTTTTGCCAGCTCTTCCCAGCGGTGCTAGCGGTCCTAGCGGGCTTACGGAGGGGCCTCCGGCCCCGGTAGCTTATCCTCCGCCTCATCCGCCTCCTCCGAATCCTCGTAATCCCCCATCCCCCATCCCCCTATCCCCTATTCCCCCTTCTTCTGCTTCGCCTTCTTCCTCGCGAAGAACCCCGTCTCCTTCGACTTCGGCTTGGGAGCCGAGGCGTTCCAATGGAAGATCAGCGCCGCGGCGTCGCCGGCGGAAAGGGGGTGGTCCGCGGTCTGGGCGGGGCGGCGGAAGAGGTACTCCGCCTTCGGCTGCATCGCCGGGCCGAGGCCGTTGGCGGAGAGCAGCAGGACATTCCCGCGACCGGGGGCCCGGACGGGCGCCGCCTCGGCGATCGAGCGCCCTTGCTTGGGGTCGAAGCCCAGCACGACGCTCGTCGGCTCGATCAGGCTGAGGAGGCCGCCCAGCGCGGGGGCGCGGATGAGGCGGACGGCTTCCAGGGCGCCGCGGGCGTGCTGCCAGAGGAGGGGGTCGAAGGCCAGGCGCTCGCTCTCGCCCGCGAGCAGCAGGCGGCGGTGGCCGAAGGCGGCCATGGCGCGGATGACGGAGGCGAGCTCGGCGGGGTCGGTGAAGCCGTCGGCCACGACGGCCGTCGCCCCCTCGTCGCGCCAGTCGGCGAAGTCCGAGGGCTTGGCCTGGCCGAGCACCGGGCGCGCCGTGATCGCGGCCGCCTCGGCGTCCGTCCCGGCGAGCTCGCGCACCTCCTTGGTGCCGACGACGACGGCGGGCAGCCCTTGGCCGCCCATCCATCCGGCGACCTCCTGCAGCGCCTTGGCGGCCTCGCGCGTGGCGCGGAGCTCGCGCAGCGCGCGCGGGTGGGCCTTGAAGCAGGCCAGGATGCTCTCGGTCGTGCGGAGGACGACGCGGTTGGGATTGGATTGGTCGAGGCTCACGAAATGCGGCCCTCGTCGAAGTCGATCATGTCGGCGAAGGAGATGAGGTCGGTGCGGTGCTCGGCGCCCATCTTGCGCTTGGCGTCGAGCAGGGCCTCGCGGCCCATCTCGCTCATGCCCTTCTGGACGAGCTCGCGGTTCCAGACATGGACGCGGCGGTCGGCGGGGAAGAGGGCGAGGAGCCGGCGGTCGAGGTCGGCCTCGTCGGCCGCCTCGCGCACGCAGGCGACGACCTGCTCGGGGTCTACCCCGAGGTGGAGGCAGAGGAAGCGGTCGAAGCCCTTGCCGAAGTTGCGCTGGTAGGACTTCGGCAGCTCGCCGCGGAGGTGCTTGCGGATCTTGGCCAGGAAGCGGGGCAGGTGGAGGAGCCCCGTGGCGGGGTGGGGGAGGTAGGAGGAGGGGAGGTCGTAGCAGATCTCCCCCGTCGCCTCGCTGAAGCCGTTGGGACGGCCGCCGGTTTCCTGGGTCATTTACCCGGGACGGTGACGGCCGGGGCGGGCTTGGCAACCTCGCCGTTGGCCTCGTTCGCCAAGATGTCGGCCAGATGCGTCCCCACCGCCCGGGCCGCGTCCGCGTACGCCGCGAGGATCCGCTCGCGTTCGCCCTCTCCCGCCTGCTCGGCGACGGCGTGGGAGAGGGTGCCCGAGAGCGGGAATTCGGAGCCCTCCGCCCCGCGGCGCAGGGTCAGGCGATAATCGGCGCTCAGCGACAGGCCGCCGCGCGCGTCGACCCTCAGGCTGCGAAACTCCACCACGACCGAACGGATACCCGCGTCGTCGGGAAGGGCCGCGGAGATGAGGTCGCCCAGCGCGGCGGGCAAAGGGGATTCCCAGCGATCGAGGTCGCGCTCGACCCGCGCGCCCGAGGTGTCGGCGGCGACGACCCGGGGCGTGCGCAGCTCGGAGGGGAGGAAGACCTTGACCGGCGGCCCGGCATGCTCGGACCTCGGGAGTTGCCAGGCGCGGCTCGTCTCGCTGACGCCGGGCGCGAGGCAGCCTGCCAGGAGCAGGGCGGGGACGATGGCGAGCCAGGGCCTCACTTGGGGGCCTCCGTCTCCTGGGTGCGCTTGCCGCGCAGCAGCGCCTCCGGGTGGCGGTCGAGGTAGTCCGCGAGGGCCTTGATGGCCTGGGCGGCCTCGCCGAGGTCCTGGAGGCTCTGGTCGAGCTGGAGGCGCGTCGCGCCGCCCGGCTTGGCCAAGTCGCCGAGGTTGTCCGCGGCGCGCCCGAGCTGGCCGAGCGTGCGGCGGGCCTCCTCGGCCGTGGCGCGCAGGTCGCCGGTGAGCGGGCCGGTCTGGCTCTCGAGCGCCGCCGACAGGCGGTTGAGGGAGGCCATGGCGGCGGCGAGGTCCTTCGTCGCCTGCCCGACCTCGGGGCTGTCGCTGAGGGCGCGCAGCGAGTCCGAGAGCTTGCCGGCCTTGGCGGCGAGGTCGGCGAAGTCGACCGCGCTCAAGTTCTCGAGCGTGCGCCCGACGGCTTGGGTGAGCGCCACGTGGTCGGAGAGCTCGGTCGGGATGACCGTCAGGCCGTCGGCCTTGGCCGGGGCCTCGGCGCGCGGCGCGGCGTAGTCGAGGTCGACGTACAGGACGCCCGTGACGAAGGACTGGAGGCGGAGCTTGGCGGTGAGGCCGGAGCGGATGGCGCCGTCGAGCCCCTCCTGCGTGCCCAGCACCTCGCCCGCGCCGAGGCGCGCGGCGATTCCGGGGTCGATCTCGAGCACGACGGGCACGCCGCCGCGCGGGTCCGCGCCGCCGACCTGGACGAGGATGGAGGCGACCTTGCCGACCGTGACGCCGCGCAGGCGCACGGCCGAGCCGGTGTCCAAGCCGCTGACGTCCTGGTCGAAGCGGGCGAGGGCGCGGGGGCGGTCGCCGGCGAACCAGCCGCCGCCGAGCGCCAGCAGGAAGCCGAGGGTCAGGGCCAGGCCGCCGAGGACGAACAGGCCGACGAGGGTGCGGTTGGCGGACGTGCTCATGCGGGGGTTCCGGGGGAGAAGAAGGCGCGGGCGCCGGCGTGGCCGCCGGGTCGCAGGAGGTCGTCGACCTTGCCGACGGGGCCCATCCTGCGGGTCGAGGGGTCGAGGTAAACGCAGAAGTCGGCCAGGCGGCGGATGCTGCGGATCTCGTGGCTCACGAGGACGACGGCGGTGCCGAGGCTGTCGCGCAGCCGGAGGATGAGCGCGTCCAGGCGCGCCGCCGTCACGGGGTCGAGCCCGGCCGTGGGCTCGTCGAGGAAGAGCACCTCCGGATCGAGCGCCAGGGCGCGCGCGAGGCCCGCGCGCTTCGCCATGCCGCCGCTCAGCTCGGAGGGCAGCTTGTCGGCCGCCGCCAGCAGGCCGACCTGGGCGAGCTTGTGCTCGGCGATCAGCCGGCGCTCGCGCGCGCCGCAGCCGCCGAACTCGCGCAGGGGCAGCTCGACGTTCTCCCGCACCGTCAGCGAGGACCAGAGGGCGGAGCCCTGGAAGAGGAAGCCCGCGCGCCGCAGGAGGGCCTCGCGCCGGGTCTCGCCGAGGTCGCCCAGCCGCTCGCCGAGGAGCCAGGCCTCGCCGGAGAGGGGCTCGGACAGGCCGACCAACGCGCGCATGAGCGTGCTCTTGCCGCAGCCGCTCGGCCCGACGACCGCCGCGAGCTGGCCGGCCTCGACCGCGAAGCTGACGCCCGACATGATGGCGCGGCCCTCGTGGCCGACGGCGAGGTCGAGGCAGCGGACTCGGGGTTCGGTCGCCATCAGATGCCGAAGAGGTCGAAGAGCACGGCGAAGACCGCGTCCGCGACGACGAGGAGGGTGATGCCGAGCACGGCGGCGGTCGTGGCCGCCTCGCCGACGCCGCGGGCCGTCGGGCGGGCCACCGCGCCGCGGTAGCATCCGGCCCAGGCCGCGATCAGGGCGAAGGCGTGGGCCTTGATCAGGCCGGCGAGGAAGCTGCGCACGGAGACGGCCTCGACGACCTGGTTGAGGTATTGCTCGGCCGAGAGCCCGGAGCCGACCGCCACGGTCATGCCGCCGAGGATGCCGGCGGCGGTGGCGAAGACCGAGAGCAGGGGCAGGGTCGCGGTCACGGCGAGGAGGCGGGGGACGGCGAGGTACTCGGTCGGGCGCAGGCCGATCGCCCTCAGCGCGTCGGTCTCCTGCGTGACGTTCATGCTGCCGAGGTGCGAGGCGTAGGCCGTGGACGTCCGCCCGCAGGCGATGACGCCGGTCATGAGCGCGCCCATCTCGCGGGCCATGGCGAGGGCGACCAGGTTGGCGATGTAGACGTCGGCCCCGACCTTGCCGAGCTGGATCAGGCCCACGTAGGCCATGATCACCCCGGTGAGGAAGCCGAGCAGCAGGACGATCGGCAGCGCGTCCGGGCCGGCGGTGCGGAGCAGCTGGGAGAACTCGGCCCAGTTGGCCTTGCCCTTGCCGACGGCGATTCGGCCGAGCCCGAGGGCGCAGTCCCCGATGTGGGCGACCGCGCGGCCCCAGGAGCGGTTGCTCGACGAGGCCCAGTCCCCGAGCTGCTCGAGGAAGGGAAGCCGATCCGCCTCGCCGTCGTCCGCGTTCTCCTCCTCCGCCGCGGCGACCCCGGCGGCGAGGCCGGCGGGGAGGCGGGAGAGGTCCAGGGTCGTTCCCTCGGGGAGTTCGCGACCGAGGCCGTGCAGCCAGGCTGGCAGGGCGCTGTCGTATCCGGCGACGCCCCCGATGCCCACCTTGACGCGGCAGCCCGCGCCCAGCTCGGGAAAGTCCGGCAGGCCTTGGTCGCGTCGCCAGCGTCCCGAGAGCTCGAGTTCCAGGGCGCCCGCGGACGCCGTCACCCGGACGGCGGGGCGGGGTTCTGGGGCGGGCTCGGACATCGCCTTAGGGGTAGGGCGGGGGCGGGGAGGTGTCAAAATCCCATTCCAGCGGCATTCTTCTGCTCGGCGCAGGTTTGGGCTTCTTCCCGGGGAGGTCTCCTTGCTAGGTTGACCCTCCCCCCTGAGCCCCGTGCGCCGTCTCGCCCTCCTCCCCGTGCTCCTCGCCGCCGCGTCCTCGGCCGGCGTGGCCTGGCACGTGCAGGAGGAGAACGACAAGTTCACCTCGGACAATTCCGACCGCTACTACACCCAGGGGCTGAGGGTCTCGTGGACGACTCCCGACCTCTGGCACGGGGCCCTCGCCCAGGAGATCAACACCCCGTCGGACCGCCCGGGTGCGCCGGATGACATGCCCTACTCGGGCGTGCTGGTCGCCTCGCTCGGTCGCCTGTACCTGATGCCCGAGCACAAGGCGCTCGCCTCGCTGGAGGCCGTCGCCGGCGTGCTCGGACCCTCCTCGCGCGCGCGCCAGGTGCAGAACGGCTTCCACGGCCTCATCGGCACGGGCGGCTACGACTGGAGCCGGCAGATGCCCGACGAGCCCGTCCTCAATTTCAACGCCGAGATCCGCCGACGCTTCGACCTCGACGGCCCCGATGTCGCGCGCTGGGACCTCATCACCCGCGCCCGCGCGTCCGTCGGCACCCTGCGCTCGGGCGTGATGCTCGGCGCCCAGCTGCGCTTCGGCTCCCTCGACGGCTCCTGGGGCCATGGGTATCTCCGGCAGTCGAACGGCTTCGTCGACCCCGTCGCCGGCGACGATCCCGGCCGCCAGGGCTGGTGCTTCTTCGTCGACGCCTCGGTCGAGGTCATGCCGCGCGACTACGCGGTGGACGGCCCCGCCTTCGCCGACTTCGCGTTCGAGGCCCCGGTCGAGAGCCGCCCCCTCATCGCCCAGCTCGGCGTCGGCATCCAGACCCGCCTCGACGGCTTCGTGTTCTCCTTCGGCGTCGCCAACCGGACGAAGGAGTTCGAGGGGCAGGAGGGCTCGGGCCACGCGTACGGCAGCTTCCGCCTCGCCTTCATCTACTGACCTTCCATGTCCCGCGTCGGCGTCATCGACCTCGGTTCGAACTCCCTCAAGCTGCTCGTGACGGAGGGACCCGGCCTGTCGCAGGTCCGTCGCGCCACCGCCGACGTCCGCCTCTTCCCCGCGCGCGGCAACCGGCTCGAGCCGGAGGCCATCGCGGCCGCCGTCGCCGCCGTCCGCGCCCTCGCCACCCAGGCGGGCGAGGCGGGCGCGACGCGGCTGGCCGTCGTCGGGACCAGCGCCCTGCGCGAGGCCCCCAACCGCGCCGAGTTCGCCGACGCCCTGCGCGCCGGCGCGGGGCTGCCCCTGACCCTGCTCTCGGGCGAGGTCGAGGCGCGCCTCGCCCTCGACGGCATGCGCGCCGACCCCGCCCTCGCGGGCGTGCGCGATTTCGTCGGCTTCGACCTCGGCGGCGGCTCGCTCGAGGTCGGCCGCGTGGTCGGCGGTCGCTGCGTGCAGGCCTTCAGCCTGCCGCTCGGCGCCGTCCGCCTCACCCGCCACGTGCTCGGCGACGGCGCCAAGCCCCTGTCGTCGGCCGACCTCGAGTCGCTGCGCGAGCAGGTCCTGGCCGGCGTCTCCGGCCGCATCCCCGCGGGCGCGGCGCGCCTTTGCCCCTTGGTCGCCTCCGGCGGCGCCCTCTCGACCCTGCTCGAGATGCAGCGCGCGGCCGGCGAGCCCGAGTCGGGCGACACCCTCGGGCTGCTCGCCGTGCGCAATTGGCTGGGCCGCCTCGCCGCCCTGGACGTCGAGGGTCGCCGCCGCATCCCGGGCGTCCCCGCCGCCCGCGCCGACATCCTCCCCGCGGCCCTGGCCACGGTGGCCGCCCTCGCCGAGCACCTCGGGGCGGACAACCTCAAGGTCAGCCATCACGGTCTCCGCCAAGGGGTAGCAGCCCTGCTTCTGACGGACGCCGCCGACTTGCTCTCCGCCGAGCCCGCCCTTGGATAAGGGCATGCGCCTCGTCTGCCTGCTGCTGGCCGCCTCGCTCGGCGCCGCGCCCTTCCGCGGCTCGGTGGTCTCGGTCGACCGGGAGGCCGGCGCCCTGAGGCTCCGTCCCGATTCCGGCGCGGAGGTCGTCGCCGCCGCGGGGCAGGGTGACCTCGAGATCGGCTGGGCGGGTCGACCCGTGCGCGGCGAGCTCGTCGAGTCGTCCGGACGGTTCCGGCTGGAGCGGATCTTCCCCGAGGATCCCGCCGTCCTGTCCGAGATGACGGCCGCGGCCGCCGCGTTGCGCCGCGACACCGTCGAGCGCGGTCGCCTTGTCGCGCGGGCCGAGGGCGACTACGCCCCCGCCTTCGTGCTCTGGGGCCAAGACGGCGCGCCCGTGCGCACGGCCGACCTCCGCGGCGCGCCCTACGTCCTGAACTTCATCTTCACCCGCTGCAAGGCGGCCGAGATGTGCCCTGCCTCCACCGCCTCCATGGCCGGCCTGGGCAAGGCGCTCCGCGCCGAGGGCCTCGCCGGCAAGGTCCGCCTCGTCACCCTCAGCTTCGACCCCGGCCATGACAGCCCCGGGGTCCTGCGCGCCTACGCCGCCGCGTCCGGGCTCGATCCCGAGCACCACCGCCTGCTGACCGGCGACCGCGAGATGGTCCGCGACCTGATGCGCCAGTTCGGCATCCTCGTCCTGGAGCAGGACGGCACGCTCGTGCACAACGCCGCCACAGTGGTCGTCTCGGCCGACGGCCGCATCGTCAGCCGCCGTCCCGGCGCGCGCTTCGACCCGGCCGAGCTCCTGCCCCTGCTGCGCCGCCTGGCCGCTCCCCGATGAGGCCAGCCGCCCAGGTCGCCCTCCTCACCCTCGGCGCCGTCGCGCTCTACGCCGCGCTGCGCAACATGCCCGACACGCATTGCTCGTTCCTGCACGCCGCGCACGAACCCCTTCTGGTGGAGGGCGTCGAGTTCTGCGGCGAGGACGAGGAGGCCAACTTCTACGACCCGGCCGCCCTCGGCTTCCCTTTCTCGCTCCGCGTCGATCCCTCGGCCGACCT
>CAIPVK010000188.1 GCA_903868455.1 uncultured Opitutia bacterium | reverse complement strand
GATTCCCTTGGCGCTGTCGGCCTTCGGCGAGGGGACGCGCTGCCGGCTGGTCGCGGCGGACGGCGCCCCGGTCGCGGCCGGGGCGACGTTGGCGGAGATCGAGGGTCCCGTCGCCACCCTGCTCTCGGCCGAGCGCACGCTGCTCAACTTCGTCCAACGCCTGACCGGCGTCGCCACCCACACCCGACGCCACGTCGAGGCCCTCGGCGGCTCGGCGACCCGCCTGCTCGACACGCGCAAGACGACCCCCGGCTTCCGCGCGCTCGAGAAATACGCCGTGGGCCATGGCGGCGGCTGGAACCATCGCCTCGGTCTGCACGACCGCATCATGGCCAAGGACAACCACCTCGCCTCCGAGGAGGCGGGCGCCGGCGGGCGGCTCGCCGACTGGGTGCGCCGCGCGCGCCGGGCGCGGCCCGACCTGTTGGTCGAGGTGGAGGTGGATCGGCCCGACCAGATCGGCCCGGTGCTCGAGGCCGGGGCCGACATCGTCCTGCTCGACAACTTCGCCGACGCCGACCTCGCCGCGGCCGTTCCGCTCGTGCGCGAGCGCGCCTGGTGCGAGATCAGCGGCGGCGTCACCCTCGCCACCCTGCCCCGCCTCGGCGCCCTCGGGGCGGACTTCGTCTCCTGCGGGGCGCTGACCCACGGCGCGCCCTGGTCCGACATCGGGCTCGACTGGGACTGAGATGGCCGACCTCGACGGCAGCATCCTCCGCGCCTTCCTCGAGGCCGGCGACCGCGCGGTCAGCGGCGACGACCTCGCCGGCGAGCTCGGCGTCTCGCGCGTCGCCGTCTGGGCGCGCCTCGGGCGCCTCCGCCGGGAGGGCTTCGCCTTCGAGGCCGCGCCGCGCAAGGGCTACCGCCTCACCGGCACGCCGCCGCGCGTCCACGCCGCCCTGCTCGAGGCCCACCTGCGCCGGCTCGGGTGCCGCATGGCCTGCGAGGTGCTGGAGACGACCGACAGCACCAACAGCGAGGCCGAGCGTCGGCTGGCCGAGGGCGCCGAGGCGCCGTTCGCGGTGCTCGCGCGGCGTCAGACAGCGGGGCGCGGCCGCCTCGGGCGCGCGTGGCAGAGCGACCGCGCGGACAACCTCTACCTCTCGCTCGCCTTCCGCCCCTTCCTGCCGCTCGACCGCCTCGGGCCCTTCACCGTCTGGATGGGCCTCGCCGTCTGCGAGCACCTCGCCGAGGCCCACGGCGCCGAGCTCGGCCTCAAGTGGCCCAACGACCTGCTCGACGCGCGCGGCCGCAAGGTCGCCGGGATGCTGACCGAGGCGCGGGTCGACGCCGACGCCGTGCGCGACCTGGTCTTCGGCCTCGGGCTGAACCTCGAGGGGCCGGGCAAGGACTGGCCGGCCGAGCTTCGCCGCAAGGCGGGCGGCCTGCGGGAGGCGGCGGACAAGCCGCTCGATCCCAGCGCGACGGCGGCGGGCGTCCTCGCCGCGCTCGAGCGCGCCTGGGAGCGGTTCGAGGCGGGCGATTTCACGTCGGATTTCCGGAAGCAGGCGG
>CAIPVK010000187.1 GCA_903868455.1 uncultured Opitutia bacterium | reverse complement strand
GCAAGGCGGGCGGCCTGCGGGAGGCGGCGGACAAGCCGCTCGATCCCAGCGCGACGGCGGCGGGCGTCCTCGCCGCGCTCGAGCGCGCCTGGGAGCGGTTCGAGGCGGGCGATTTCACGTCGGATTTCCGGAAGCAGGCGGAGCGCCGCGACTGCCTGCGCGGCAAGGCGGTCAAGGTCACCCTGCGCGGCGAGCCGCTGGGCGGGACGGCCGAGGGCATCGAGGACGACGGCGCCCTTCGGCTCAAGTTGGCCAACGGGAAGCTGATGAGGGTGGCGTCGGGAGAGGTGACGCTGCGCGGGGTGTAGATTTTAGACGATAGACGTCAGATCCCAGAGTGCGGACCTGGACCTCGGACGTTACACATCGGGCGTGGAGGCGCATGCCTGCAATAGCCTTACCTCTAGCCTCTCGCGTCTATCATCTGGTATCCAGCGTCTGGCCTCTAGCATCTGGCCTCTGGCGTCTGGCGTCTGGCCTCTAGCATCTGGCCTCTAATCTCTAGCGTCTGAAATCTCGCTCAGCCGAATATCCTCCACTTCCCCTTCTTGGCGGGGGCGGCGTCGCCGCCGGCCTTGGCGAAGGCCTCGAGGGCCGCGCGCTGCTCGGAGGTGAGCTTGGCGGGGACATGGACCTCGACCCGGACGTGGAGGTCGCCGCGGCGCTCGGGGCTGCGGAGGTTCGGCATCCCCTCGCCGCGCAGGCGGAAAACGGTGCCGGAGGCCGTGCCCTCGGGGATCTTGAGCGAGGCCTTGCCGCGGAGGGTGGCGATCTCGACCGTGCCGCCGAGGGCGAGGGTCGGGAAGCTCACCGAGTGGCCGCAGGCGAGGTCGTCGCCGTCGCGCTCGAAGCGCTCGTGCTCCCGGACGCGGATGAGGATGTAGAGGTCGCCCGCGTCGCCGCCGCGCTGGCCGGCCGAGCCGTTGCCGCTCGAGCGGAGTCGGGTGCCGTTGTCGACGCCCGCCGGGACGCGGACCGGGACCTCGTGCGAGGCCACGGCGCGGCCCTCGCCGCGGCAGGCCTTGCAGGGCTTGTCGATGCGCACGCCGCCGCCGCCGCAGGTCGGGCAGGTCTGGCGGACCTGGAAGAAACCGTTGGAGCGGACGACCTGGCCGCGTCCGCCGCAGGTGCCGCACTTCGAGGTCTTCGAGCCCTTCTCCGCGCCCGAGCCCTCGCAGGACGCGCAGGCGGCGTGGCGCTTGTAGCGCACGGTGCGCTCGACGCCGGAGGCCGCCTCCTCGAGCGTGAGCTCGAGCTCGAGCGAGAGATCCTCGCCGGAGCCGTCGGACTCTTGGCCGCCGAAGCCGCCGCCGAAGCCGCCGCCGAACATCTGGCGGAAGATATCCATCGGGTCGACGCCCTGGAAGCCGCCCCCGCCGCCGCCCGGACCGCCGGGGCCGCCCTGCTCGAAGGCCGCCGCGCCATGCTGGTCGTAGAGCGCGCGCTTCTGCGGGTCGGAGAGGACCTCGTAGGCGCGCGAGACCTTCTTGAACGTCTCCTCCGCCGCCTTGTCGCCCGGATTGCGATCCGGGTGGTACTGCATGGCCTTCTTGCGATAGGCCTTCTTGAGGTCCTCGGCGGAGACGTCGCGGGCGACGCCGAGCAGGTCGTAATAGTCCTCGGCCATGGTCAGGCGGCGGGCGCGGCGGCGACGACGACCCCGGCGGGTCGCAGGAGGCGGTCGTGGAGGGTCCAGCCCGTGCGCAGGACGCGAAGGACGGTGCCCTCGGGCTTGTCGGCGACGGTCTCCTGGGAGAGCGCCTCGTGGCGCGCGGGATCGAAGGGCTGCCCGAGCGCGGGAATTTCCTTCAGGCCGTGGCCGGCGAGGGCGGCCTCGAGCTGCTGGACGGCCATGGCGAAGCCGGCGGCGACGGCCGCGCCGGGCTGGCCCTCCGCCGAGGCGAGGCCGAGGCGAAGCGAGTCGAGGGCGGGGAGGAGATCCTCCAGGACGGCCCCGGCGGCGAAGCGGCGGAGGTCGGCTTGGTCGCGCTGATGGCGGCGCGCCTGGTTCTGCTGGTCGGCGCTCGCGCGCAGGAGGGCGTCCTTGAGCTGGGCGACCTCGGCCTCGAGCGCGGCGAGGCGCGAGGCGTCGCCGGAGGTTTCAGGCGCAGGCGCGGCTTCGGGAGCGGAATCGGGAGAGGGGTCCATGGTTGGGGAAGAGTTCAGATGAAAG
>CAIPVK010000186.1 GCA_903868455.1 uncultured Opitutia bacterium | reverse complement strand
CTGGGCGCCGGCGGCGCGCAGGCGCGGCCCGCCGAGGGCGGCGACGCGCAGCGAGGGGTCGCGCGCGAGGAGGTCGCGCACGACCTCGGCCGCGTGCTGGTCGCCCGAGTGCTCGCCCGCGACGACCAGGACGTCGGCGGCCCCGGCGCGGGGGCGCTCCAACTCCCGGGGCAGCGCGGGGAACTCGCTCATCGGCGGCCGAGGCCGGGGCGGATCTGCTCGGTGATGGCCAGCGCGACCTCCAGGGCCGAGCGGCCGAGGGCGGCGCCCACCTTGGGGTCGCGGCGGTCGCGCACGCAGCCGACGAACGAGGCGAGCTCGATGGCGAGGGGCTCGCCCTTCTCGATGGGCAGGTCCTCCTTGGCGAAGCCGCCCTCCGCGGCGGGGTCGACGCGCACGAGGTGGCCCTTCTGGCCCATGAAGTCGATGGAAAGGTAGCCGCCCGGCTGGAAGACGCGGATCTCGCGCGACTTCTTGAGGGAGACGCGGCTGGCGCTGAGGTTGGCGACCGTGCCGTTGGCGAAGCGCAGGCGCGCGTTGGCGATGTCCTCCGTGCGGGTCAGGACGGAGACGCCGACCGCGTCGATGCGCTCGACCGGCGAGCGCACGAGCTGGAGCACGACCCCGATGTCGTGGATCATGAGGTCGAGGACGACGCCGACCTCGGTGCCGCGGGGCGTGAACGGGGCGAGGCGCTCGGCCGTCAGGTAGCGCGCGTCGGTGACCATGCGCTCGAGCTGGGCCATCACCGGGTTGTAGTGCTCGATGTGGCCGACCTGGACGATGCGCCCGGCCTTGGCGGCGGCGGAGACGATCCGCTCGGCCTCGTCGAGCGAGGCGCAGAGGGGCTTCTCGACCAGGAGGTCGACGCCCTTGGCGAGGAGCGGCAGGGCGACCTCGGCGTGGCGGTCGGTCGGCACGACGATGCTCGCGGCGTCGCAGTGCTCCGCCAGCTCGTCGAGCGAGGCGAAGCGGCGGCAGCCGAGGCGGCCGCAGATCTCCGCCGCGCGGGCGTCGTCGGCCTCGACGATGCCGGCCAGCGTGGCGCCGGGCAGGGAGGCGTAGATGCGCGCGTGGTGCTGGCCGAGCGAACCCGTGCCGACCACGCCGCAGCGGATGGGCGCGGGGGACATGGGGGGAGAATCCCCGCCCGCCCCCGCGCCCGCAACCCGATTCAGCGGGCGGCGGCGGCCTTCAGGACCAGGCCGTCCTTGCCCTTCGTCACCCGGACGACCGAGCCGTCCGAGGCCTCGCCCGCGAGGAGGAGCCGCGCGAGCGGGGTCTCGACCTCGCGCTGGAGCGCGCGCCGCAGGGGCCGGGCCCCGTAGACGGGGTCGAAGCCGCGGTCGGCCAGCCAGGACAGGGCCGCGTCGTCGAGCTCGACCGCGATGCGCCGGGGGGCGAGGCGGGCGTTGAGGCCGGCGAGCAGCAGCTTGGCGATGGAGGCGACCTCCGCCTCGCCGAGCGGCCGGAAGAGGACGATCTCGTCGAGCCGGTTCAGGAACTCGGGGCGGAAGGCGGCGCGCACCTCGGCCATGACGGACTCGCGGACGGATTCCGTGATCCCGGCGCCGGCGTGCTCGGCGAGCAGGCGGCCGCCGAGGTTGGAGGTGAGGATGAAGACCGCGTTGCGGCAGTCGACGGTGCGGCCCTGGCTGTCGGTCAGGCGGCCGTCGTCGAGCACCTGGAGCAGGGTGTTGAAGACGTCGGGATGGGCCTTCTCGACCTCGTCGAGCAGGACGACGGCGTAGGGCTTGCGGCGGAGCGCCTCGGTCAGCTGGCCGCCGTCCTCGTGGCCGACGTAGCCCGGGGGCGCGCCGATGAGGCGCGAGACGGCGTGCTTCTCCATGTACTCGGACATGTCGAGGCGGATGAGCGCGGCCTCGTCGTCGAAGAGCTGGCGGGCGAGCGCCTTCGCGAGCTCCGTCTTGCCGACGCCGGTGGGCCCGAGGAAGAGGAAGGAGCCGGCGGGGCGGCGGGGATCCTGGACGCCGGCGCGGGCGCGCTGGACGGACTCGGCGACGGCGCGCACGGCCTCGTCCTGCCCGACGACCTGGGCGCGCAGGGCGTCCTCGAGCCCGAGCAGCTTGTGGCGCTCGCCCTCGAGGAGCTTGCTCACCGGGACGCCCGTCCAGCGGGACACGACCTCGGCGATGTCGTCCGGCCCGACCGACTCGCGGAAGAGGCCGCCGGCGGCGCCGGCCTCCTTCTCCTTGGCGGCGAGGTCGGCCTCGAGCTGGGGGATGCGGCCGTGGCGGAGCTCGGCCATCTTGCCGAGGTCGTAGGCGCGCTCGGCAGCGGCCAGCTCGCGCCGGGCGGCGTCGAGCGCCTCGCGGGCGGCGCGGACGTGGGCGACGGCGCCCTTGTCCGCCTCCCAGCGGGCGCGGAGGGCCTTCTGCTCCTCGCGCCCGTCGGCCAGGCGCTTGCGCAGGGCGGCGAGGCGCGCGGCGGACGCGGCGTCCTTCTCCGCGACGAGGGCGGCCTCCTCGATCTCGAGCTGGAGGACGAGCCGGTTGGCGGCGTCGAGCTCGGCGGGGACGGAGTCGATCTCGGTGCGGATCTGGGCGCAGGCCTCGTCGACGAGGTCGATGGCCTTGTCGGGCAGGAAGCGGCTCGTGATGTAGCGGTCGGAGAGCGCGGCGGCCTCGACCAGCGCGGCGTCCTGGATGCGCACGCCGTGGTGGAGCTCGAAGCGCTCGCGCAGGCCGCGGAGGATGGAGACGGCCTCGGCCACGCTGGGCGGCTCGACGAGGACCTGCTGGAAGCGGCGCTCGAGGGCGGCGTCCTTCTCCACGTGCTGGCGGTACTCGTCGAGGGTGGTGGCGCCGATGCAGTGGAGCTCGCCGCGCGCGAGCATGGGCTTGAGCAGGTTGGCGGCGTCCATCGCGCCGTCGGTCTTGCCCGCGCCGACCAGGGTGTGGAGCTCGTCGATGAAGAGCAGGACGCGCCCGTCGGAGGCCTGGACCTCGCCGAGCACGGCCTTGAGGCGCTCCTCGAACTCGCCGCGGTACTTGGAGCCGGCGAGCAGGGCGCCGAGGTCGAGCGACCAGATGACCTTGTCGCGCAGGCCCTCGGGGATGTCGCCCGCCACGATGCGCTGGGCGAGGCCCTCGACCACGGCGGTCTTGCCCACGCCGGGCTCGCCGATGAGCACGGGGTTGTTCTTGGTGCGGCGGGAGAGGATGCGGATGACGCGGCGGATCTCCTCGTCGCGCCCGATGACGGGGTCGACCTTGCCGGCGCGGGCGCGGGCGGTGAGGTCGACGCCGTACTTGGCGAGCGCCTCGTAGGAGCCCTCGGGCGTGGCGCTGGTCACGCGCTGCGCGCCGCGCAGGCCCTTGAGGGCGTCGAGGATGGCGGCGCGGCCGAGGCCGGCGGCGCCGAAGGGTTCCTGCAGCGAGGCGGTCTCGGCCAGGGCGAGGAGCAGGTGCTCGACCGAGACATAGCCGTCCTTCATCGCCTCGGCCTCCTCCTTGCCCTTGAGCAGGCACTGGTGGGACTCGGCGGAGAAGGCGGGCGTGCCGCCGCCGCGGACCTTGGGGGCGCGGGCGAGCGCGCGCTCGAGGCCGCCGCGGAGGACGTCGGCGCTCTTGCCGGCCTTGCGCAGCAGGGCGGGCACGACGCCGCCCTGCTGCCCGAGGAGGGCGAGGGCGAGGTGGGCGGGCTCCACGACGCCGTGGGAGCGGCGGGAGGCGTCGGCCTGGGCGGCGACGATGGCCTCGGCGGACTTGTCGGTCAGGTTTCCGAAGGGATGGCTCATGATGCCCAGGTTACGCATCAGCCCTGCCAAGGCGAGCGGACCGAAAAGACGGCCGAACCGCCGGGGAAACGCGCCGCGGACGCGCCATTCCGCCCCGGGTGCGCCGTCCTGTCGCGCCTCACCCGAGGGTTGCCCCGCCCCGCCCCGCCCCTTACCAAGGGCGCATGACGGTCACCCGCGACCTCCAGGCGCTCGAGCGCCTGCTCGACGACCCCTCGCCCGTCGTGAGGGGCGCCGTGCTCGGGCGCGTCCGGAGCTCGGGCTCGGCGGGGATGCGCTGGCTGCGCGGCCTGGCCTCCCACCCCGAGCTGGGCGCCCCGGCGCGCGACCTCCTGCGCCGGCTGGGCACGCCGGAGGCCGCGGCCCTGGGCTTCCTCGCGGCCGTCCGCGACGCGTCCGCCCCCCTCGAGGAAGGCTTCCTCGCGCTCGAGCGGATCGTCCGCCCGGAACTGCCCGACGACGCCTACGAGCCCGAGCTCGCGCGGCTGGCCGCGCGCGTGCGCGAGCTGGGGGCGGGCCCGGCCGGCATCCGCGAGCGCCTGAAGACCCTGTCGCGCGTGTTCATCGGCGAGGGCGGCTACCGCGGCGAGGAGGACACCTCCGACCAGCCCGACGCCTCCCTGCTCTCCAAGGTCATCGAGCGGCGGCGCGGCAACCCGCTCTCGCTCTGCGCCCTCTACCTCATGGTGGCCCGCCGCGCGGGCCTCGACCTCGACCCCGTGAGCGTGCCCGGCCGCTTCATGGTCGGCTGGTTCGGCCAAGGGGGACCGATCTACGTCGACGTCTTCGCCGGCGGGGAGTTCCGCACGCGCGACGAGATCGCCCTCGCGTTGCGCGAGAACGACCTGCCCGACTCCGGGAGCGCGCTCGCGCCCGCCGACCGCCGCGAGACGCTCGCGCGGGCCTGCCGCAACCTGACGGCCCAGTACGGCGAGCGCGGCGACGCGCCGCGGGCCAACCTCTTCGCCGGCCTCGCCCGCGCCCTCTCGGCCCCCGACCCCCATGGCCCCGCCTGACACGCTCGTCCTCGCCGACCTCGCCAAGGGCAGGTTCCTGGCGGGCGACTTCGCGGTGCTCGGCGACCCCGTCGCGCACTCCCTGAGCCCGGTCATGCACCAGGCGGCGCTCTCGCTGCTCGCGCCGCACCACGCGAGCCTCCGCGGAAGGCGCTACCACCGCATCCACGTGCGCCCGGAGGAGCTCCCCGACGCGCTCGCCCAGCTCCGCCTGATCGGCGCGGGCGGGCTCAACCTCACCGTCCCCCACAAGCTCGAGGGCCTGCGGCTCGCGCAGGAGAAGGACCCCACGGCGCTCGACTGCGGCGCCGCCAACACGCTGGTCGCGGTGCCCCGCGGCTGGCGCGCGCTCAACACCGACGGCGTCGGCTTCGCCGAGGCG
>CAIPVK010000185.1 GCA_903868455.1 uncultured Opitutia bacterium | reverse complement strand
GTTTCGGCGACGACGCCAAGGCCGAGAAGACCTGGGAGATCCGCGCCGCGTCCGTCCGCCCCGAGCCCGGCGCCGAGGAGGGCGTCTGGCGGCTCGAGACGATCGAGCTGGTCACGCTCCGCGACGGCAAACCCTTCCGCACCCTCCGCACCCCCGCCGGCGTCGCCCGTCCCGACCAAGGCTCGGCCGACGGCGAGGGCGCGCTCACGCTCGAGGGCGAGGGCATCCGCCTCGCGGGCATCGGCTGGAACTGGCGCGGCACGCCCCAGGGCGACACCTTCGCGCTGCGCTCGCTCGTGCGCGGCACCGTCGGCCAGCCGGGCAGGTCGGGCGGCCCCGCCCAGGTCGCCGCCAAGCGCATGGACGCCTCCCCCGCCGCGGGCGGCGGCACCTCCCTGACCTTCGCCGGCGGCGTCGAGATGACGCGCGGCTCGGAGCGCCTGACAACCGACCAGCTCGTCCTCGCGCTCGACGGATCGGGCGCGCTGCGCTCGTGGGTGGCCGCCGGCGGCGTCGTCCACGAGGCCGACGGCCGCCGCTCGCGGGCCGACGAGGTCCGGCGCGACGAGGCCACGGGCGAGACCCGCTTCCTCGGCGCCGTCGAGGTCGCCGATCCCCGCCTGCGCCTCGTCTCCTCCGCCGTCACCCGCCGGCCCGACGGCTCCTGGCGCGCCGAGGATCCCGAGCTCGTCCGCGTCGAGCTCGCCGCCGCCGAGGGCCGCCCCGCCGCGCGCCTCGCCGCCCGCGCGCTCGCCGCCCAGCCGGCGGCCGACGGCGCCTCGCTGCTCGTCGCCCAAGGTTCCGCCGACTATGCCTCGGGCGACACGCGCCTCCAGGCCGACACCCTCCGCCTCCTCGCGCCCGCCAAGGGGCGAGGTTGGATCGAGGCCCTAGGCGGCGCGCGCGGGTCCGACGGCTCCCTCGCCTTCGAGGCCGGCCAGGCGCGTTCCGACCCCGGCCGCGACGAGCTCCTCCTCCAGGGCGAGCCCCGTCTCGCCGACCGCCGCGGCTTCGCGCTCTCCGGCTTCCAGATCCGCGCCCGCCCCGCCGTCGGCGCCGCCGAGGTCCTCTCCGGCATCGGGCGTCGCGCCGCGCTCCGCGCGGTCGCCGACGGCGAGCCGGTCGAGGCCGAGGCCGACCGGATCGACGTCGCCCGCTCCCCCTCGCTCGCCACCGCCCGCCTCGCGGGAGCCGTCCGCCTGCGCATGGGCGAGGCCGAGGCCGCGTCCGAGCGCCTCGAGCTGAGGGGCAAGCTCGCCCAGGGGAAGGAGAAGGAGGGCTCGGTCGAGCTCGACCGGCTCGCCCTCGAGGGCGGCGTGACGTACCGCTCGCCGGGCCTCGCCGCCCGGGCCGGCCGCGCCGAGCTGCATCCGGCCGTCGGTCTCGAGGCCGAGGTCGCCGCCGAGCTCGGCGGCGCCGCCCGCCTGCTCCTCCTCCTTCCCGGCGCGGAGGGCGAGGACGCCGCGCCGCCGCGCCTCGAGCTCGCCGAGGGCGGCTCGGTCGTGGCGGTCGCCGCCCCGCGCCACGAGATCCTCCTCTCGAGGGCCGCCGCGCGCTTCCATTCCGAGGGAGGCGTCCGGCTCGGCGCCTCCGGCGCGGAGGGCGCCTG
>CAIPVK010000184.1 GCA_903868455.1 uncultured Opitutia bacterium | reverse complement strand
GGCCGGGATGACATCCTGGCCCGCGTAGCGGTGCCACTTGGTGCTCTCCGTGAGGGAACGGTCGGGGCAGGTGTCGAAATCGTGGGCCATGTCGGGCGCTCGGTCGGGGATGCTGGGATTGCGCGCAGGGGCGGGCAAACGCATTCTCGGTCCATGCGCCTCCGCCTCGCGCGCTCCGGCCCCTCCGGCCCCTTCCGCCTGCGGCGGACGGCGCAGGCATGGGAGGCGGTGGACGGCCGGGGTGTGCTGGTCGCCCGCGCGCCCACGCGCGCGGAAACCGCGGCCATCGCCCGGCGGCTCGGCGGACGGCGGTCCCCGGGAGAGCCGCCGGCGCCGACCTCGGCCCTAGCGCGCGGCACGCCCTTCCAGCTGCGGGTCTGGAAGGCGCTCCGCCGGATTCCCGCGGGCGAGACGGCCACCTACGGCGAACTGGCTCGGCGGCTCGGCTGCGGATCGCCCCGCGCGGTGGGGCGCGCCGCCGGCGCGAACCCGCTCATGGGCCTCATCCCCTGCCACCGCCTGGTGGGCGCGGCGGGCATCGGGGGCTTCGCCTGGGGCGCCGCGGCGAAGCGCCGGCTGCTCCGCGCGGAGGCCGGACGTGGCTGACTGGCTCGACTTCCTCTTCCCGCGCGACTGCGCGGCGACCGGGGAGGCCCTCGGCGAGGACGCGCCCGGGCACCTCGGCGCGCGGGGCGCCGCGGCCCTGCCCCGCATCGGCGACCCGCGCTGCCTGCGGTGCGGCCAGCCGTTCTTCGGCGCGCTGCTGGCCGACCGCGCCTGCCCGCGCTGCGCGGACATGGACGAGGGGTTCGGGCGGGCCGTGTGCGCCTTCCGCTCGCGCGACCTCGCGCGCGAGCTCATCCACCGCGCCAAGTACCGCGGCGAGCCCCAGCTCATCGACGACCTCTGCCGGGCCGCGCTGTCGGACCCGGTCTTCGCGCGACACCTGTCGGGCTCGACCTTGGTGCCCGTGCCCCTGCACCCGGAGCGCCTGCGCGAGCGGGGCTTCGACCAGGCCGAGCGCGCGGCGCGCTCGCTCGCCGCGGGCCTGCCCGGCTGCCGGGTGCGGCTGTTGCTCGAGCGTCGCCGGCGGACCCGCCAGCAGGCCCGGCTGCGTCGGCGCGAGCGGCAGGAGAACCTCGACGACGCCTTCGGACTGGCGCCGGGCGCGGGCGTCCCTGCGGGCGAGCGCCTCGTGGTGGTCGACGATGTCCTGACGACCGGGGCCACGCTGGCCTCGGCCGCGAGGGTGCTGGTGGCGGCGGGGGCGCGGCGCGTCGACGCCGCGGCGCTCGCGCACGGCTGAGTCAGCGCAGGGCCTCGCGCGCGAGCAGCGCGTCCAGCGACGGGGCGTCCAGCCCCATGCGGGTATGGACGAAACCGCGGAGGTCCGCGGCGAGCGGCGCCTGGAAGGTCCGCTGGAGGCTCGGCGCCACGAAGTCCAGGCGCGCGGCGTGGAGGGCCTGGCGCGGCAGCGCCAGCTGGCGGGCGTGGCGCGCGGTCCAACCCTCGCGCGCGAACTCGAGGTAGAGCGAGGGATCGCGTCCGTAGAGCTTGTCGCCGACCACGGGGTGCCCGAGCCAGAGGGCGTGGGCGCGGATCTGGTGCTTGCGCCCGGTGTGGGGCTGGACGCGCGCGAGGGTGAAGCCGCCGCCTCGGTGGAGCGGCTCGAGGAAGGTGGAGGCGGGCGAGCCGCCCGCGCGCACGGCCGTCCGCACCGCGACCTCGCTCGCCTCGTCGGGGCCGAGGGGTTGGTCGACGAGCGTCGGCTCGGCGAGCTCGCCCTCGAGCAGGGCGAGGTAGGTCTTCCGCACCCAGCGCCGTTCCATCGCCGTCTGGGCGAGGGAGGCCGCGGCGGGGTGCTTGGCGATCAGGATGACGCCGCTCGTCTCGCGGTCGAGGCGGCTGACGAGATGGGCGGCCGTCATGCCGCGCCACTCGCGCACGGCGCCGACCAAGGAGGACCACGGGCCGTCCTTGGACGGGTGGCAGACGACCCAGCCGGGCTTGTCGAAGACCAGGTAATCGCCGTCCTCCTCCACGACCCAGGCGCCGATCTCGTCGGGCGAGATGCGGGGATGCTTGGCGTCGCCGCGCAGGGGGTCGGGTCCGCTCATGGACGGTGCGGCGCGAGCCGGTCCTGCAGACCGGCGTCGAACGGCTCCCCGCGCAGGCGGGCGAGGACCTCGCCGGCGAGGTAGAGCGATCCGACGACGACCACGGGGTCGCCCGGCGCGGCGCAGGCGCCCGGCGCGGGGAAGAGGTCGGCGACGCGCGCGGGCTCGGCCGGGGGCGAGCCGGGCGGCAGAAGCCCGGCGAGGCGCGCGACCGGCGTGGCGCGCTCGGTGGCGGGCTCGACGAGGAGAATATGGCCGGCATGGCGGGCGACGACGGCGAGGAGGGGCGCGGCCCGGGCGTCGCCGGTGGCGCCCACGACGACGGTCGGCCGGCGCAGGCCGGCGAGCAGCGGCTCCAGCGAGCGGGCGCCCTCCTCGTTGTGCGAGGCGTCGACGACCAGGAGCCGCCCGTCGGCCAGCGGGATCCGCTGCCAGCGCGCCGGCCAGTCCACCGACATCAGCGCGCGGCGCGCGACGGCGCCGTCGATCGGCAGACGGGCGGAGGCGAGCTCGCAGGCGAGCAGGGCGGTGCCGGCGTTCACCCGCTGGTGCGCGCCCTCGAGGTTGGTCGCGGGCAAGCCGTCGGCGAAGCGCTCGCGCGCGCGGGCGAAGGGGACGCCGAGCTCGGCGGCGCGGGCGAGAACCGCGGCCTCCGCCTCGGACGGGAGGTCGCCGAGGGCGAGGGGCGCGCCCGGCTTGAGGATGCCGGCCTTCTCGCGCGCGATGGCGGCGAGGGTGTCGCCGAGGAACTCCTGGTGGTCGAGCCCGATGCTGGTGACGGCCGCGACGGTCGGGTGGCAGACGTTGGTGGCGTCGAGCCGCCCGCCGAGGCCGGTCTCGAGCACGAGGACCTCGCAGCCCGCGTCGCGGAACGCGAGCAGGGCGAGCGCGGCGGTGAGCTCGAAGAAGGTCGGGGACAGGTCGGGCGCGGACGCGGCGATGTCGGCGTGGAGGGCGCGCAGGGCCTCGGCGCGCGCGAGGACCTCGGGCCGGGCGAGCGGGACGCCGCCGATCCGGAACCGCTCGCCGAGCGAGACGAGGTGAGGGCTGGTGAAAAGACCGGTGCGGCGCCCGTGGGCGCGCTGGACGCCCTCGATCATCGCGCAGGTCGAGCCCTTGCCGTTGGTGCCGGCGACGTGGAAGGTGGGCGTCGCGCGCAGCCACGCGTCGAGGCCGAGCCGACGGACGAGCTCGGCCATGCGCTCGACGCCGAGGCGCGAGCCGCCGGCCCGCAGGCCCGTCAGCCAGGCCAGCGTGTCGCCGGAGGCCATGGGCTCAGCGCCGGCGGCGGGCCGAGGCGCGCGCCTTGGCCCGGGGACCGAGGACGCGGAGGAGCTTGGCGAGGCGCGCCTTCATCTCCTTGCGCGGGACGATGCAGTCGATGAGGCCGCGCTTGAGCAGGAACTCCGAGGTCTGGAAGCCGTCGGGCAGGTCCTGGTTGGTGGTCTCCTTGATCACGCGCGCGCCGGCGAAGCCGATGAGGGCGCCGGGCTCGGCCACGATGACGTCGCCGAGCGTGGCGTAGCTGGCCATGACGCCCGCCATGGTCGGGTTGGTGAGGACGGCGATGTAGGGCAGCCCGGCCTCGCGCAGGCGGGCGAGGGCCGCGGAGGTCTTGGCCATCTGCATCAGCGAGAGGATGCCCTCCTGCATGCGGGCGCCGCCGGAGGCGCAGACCACGATGCAGGCGCGGCGCTCCTTGAGCGCGCGCTCGATCGCGCGGGTCACCTTCTCGCCGGCCACGGAGCCCATCGAGGCGCCCATGAACGAGAAGTCCATGATGGCGAGCGAGACGGGGATGCCCTCGAGCGTGCCGGTGCCGGAGATGACGGAGTCGCGCAGGCCGGACTTCTTCTGATGCTGGGCGACGCGCTCGGGGTAGGAGCCGCCGGCGGTGAACTTCAGGGGGTCCTTGGAGACGAGGCGGGCGTCGGTCTCGCGCCAGGTCCCGGCGTCGATGAGCAAGGCGGCTCGGCGGGCGGCGGGCAGGCGGTCATGGGTGCCGCTGGGGAAGACGCCCCAGTTGGCCTCGAGGTCCTTGGTGAAGACCATCTCGCCCGTGTCGGGGCACTTGGTCCAGAGGCCGGCGGCGATGTCCTTCTTCCGGGGGGAAGGGGCGTGGCTGCGCTTGTTGAAGACGGGCATG
>CAIPVK010000183.1 GCA_903868455.1 uncultured Opitutia bacterium | reverse complement strand
GTTCGGGATGTACGAGAAGACCGTCCGCGAGAGGTCGCCGCCGACCGCCTCGAGGATGGGCCCGGCCAGCGCCGCGCCCAGCGCCTTGCGCTCGCGGTAGATGTCGGGGTCGTTGCCGCGCGAGAAGTAGATGCGCTCGAACGAGCAGTGCGCCTTGCGCCCCGCGGGCAGGATCCGCTCGGTCGACCAGCGGCCGTCGGCCTTGATCACGAGGGCCGCCCCCGGCTCGAGCTCGCGGACGGCGCCGGTCTCGGCCCCCACGATGGTCATGAGCGCGGCGCGCTCGGAGGCGACGCAGACCGCGTCCTCCGTCGCCGCCCACCAGCAGGGGCGGATGCCGTTGGGGTCCCGCAGCACGAAGGCGTCGCCGTTGCCGACCGCCCCCATGATGGCGTACCCGCCGTCCCACTCGCGCGAGGCCTGGCGCAGGACGCGGGCCAGGTCGAGGTCGCGCGAGATGGCGGCCTGGAGCTCCTGGCCCTCGAGGCCGGCCGCGCGGTGGGCGTGGAAGAGGCGCTCGTGCTCCTCGTCCAGGCGGAAGCCGACCTCCTCGAGGATGGACTGGGTGTCGGTCGAGTGGATGACGTGGGCGCCGCGGCGGCCGAGCGAGCGGTTGAGCGCGTCGGTGTTCGTCAGGTTGAAGTTGCCCGCGAGCAGGAGGTTGCGCGTGGGCCAGATGGACTTGCGCGCGTAGGGGTGGCAGGCCCCGGCGTCGGCCGAGCCCGAGGTCGCGTAGCGCAGGTGCCCGAGCAGGACCTCGCCGCCGTAGTCGAAGTGGCGGCGGACCGACTCGCCCAGCTCGGGCAGGATGAGGCCGTCGCGGACGCGCGCGTTGTACTCGCGCAGCTGGCGGGCGTAGATCTGGGTGAGCGCCTGGCCGCCGACCTCGCGGTCGCGGAAGAGGAAGGCCTCGCCGTCGGGGGCGCCGATCTTGACGCAGCCGATGCCCGCGCCGTCCTGCCCGCGGTTATGCTGCTTCTCCATCAGCAGGAAGAGCTGGTTGAAGCCGTGCAGCGGCGAGCCGTGGCGCTGCTCGTACCAGCCGAGCGGCTTGAGGAGCCGGACCAGGGCGATGCCGCATTCGTGCCGGAGGGAGTCGCTCATCGTCGGGCGCGCATCCTGCCCGACCGCCGCGCCCGCTGTCCAGCGCGTTCCTCCCGACTCAGCCCCGCAGCACGCGGCCGAGCCGCTCGAGGCTGATGCCGACCAGGTCGGGCATGTCGCGCGCGTCGCGGAACGCCCCGTCGCCGTGGTGCTCCGCCAGCCCCTCGGCGAGCGACGCCACCCGCTCCGGGGTGGAGAGGGGGAGCTCGCGCAGGGCCTCGAGCAGGTCCCGCAGCCGGTCGGGCGCGGCGAGGTGGCGCCGGTGGATGAGCGACTGCTCCTCCCGCCGGTACTGCGCGGCGGTCGCGGCGTTGATGTGACGGGCGCAGTGCGCGACGTACGGCCGGTTCTCCTTGAACGATCCCGGCAGGTAGAAGGCGAGCCGGCCGTTGTAGGACTGCTGGTCGAAGTCCATCGCGCGCACGCGGATGGAGGTCGCGTCGAAATCCGGCGTCACCGCCACCACGAAGTTGTACGCGCGCATGTCCCCGAGCAGCCGCACGAGGCAGCGCTCCTCGAACTTAACCAGCTCCTTGGCCAGGCGCACGGGGTGGTGCCCCGCGCCCTCCAGCCAGCGCTCGGCGAAGCGGTCGCCCGGGATGCCCGTGACATGCTCCTCCACCAGGGTGTCCCCCTCGGTCAGGTAGTGCATGCGGTTGGGGGAGAGCAGGTGCTCGAGCTCGAGACCGGCGATGCGCGAGGCGTCGCCGACCTTCACGTAGAAGTAGTCGTGGTTCTCGTTGTAGGCGTTGACGATGCGGACCCGGAAGGGGCGGGAGTTGCCGAAGGCGCAGTAGTCGATGCGGTCCACGAACACGTGGCGGAAGACCGTCATCGAGCC
>CAIPVK010000182.1 GCA_903868455.1 uncultured Opitutia bacterium | reverse complement strand
CGCCAGGCGCCAGGTGCGGCGCAGGAAGCGGCTGACGCCCTCGATGCCGTTGGTGTTCCAGGGCTTGGAGGCCTCGAGCGGCCCGAGGAACATCAGGTAGAGGCGCAGGGCGTCGGTGCCGTAGGCCTTCACGATGTCGTCTGGGTTCACCACGTTGCCGCGGCTCTTCGACATCTTCTCGCCGTCCTCGCCGAGGATCAGGCCCTGGTGGAAGAGCTTGCGGAAGGGCTCGGGGGTCGGGAGCACGCCGAGGTCGTGGAGGAAACGGTGCCAGAAGCGGGCGTAGAGCAGGTGGAGGACGGCGTGCTCGGCGCCGCCGATGTAGAAGTCGGGGCAGCCCCAGTAGGCCAGGGCCTCCTTCGACGCGATCTCGCCGGCGTTCGAGGGGTCGAGGTAGCGGAGGTAGTACCAGCAGGAGCCCGCCCACTGCGGCATGGTGTTGGTCTCGCGCGTCGCGCGGGCCCAGGTCGGGCCGGGCTGGGGCTTTGAGGCCGGCACGGTCGCGCCGGTGGCGAGGTCGATCCAGACGTTGAGCCACTCGGGCTCGCGCGAGAGGGGCGAGTCGCCGGTGGGCGAGGGCTGGTAGGATTTGACCTCGGGCAGGGTGAGGGGGAGCTGGCCGGAGGTCAGGGGGACGGCGCAGACCTCTCGGCCGTCGATGCGGCAGGTCACCGGCTCCTTGGGCAGGAACTCGCGGAGGGCGGAGTCGGCGGGCACGCGGGCGAGGTCCTCGCGCGAGACCCAGAGGATGGGGAAGGGCTCGCCCCAGTAGCGCTGGCGCGAGAACAGCCAGTCGCGAAGCTTGTAGTTCACCGCGGGCTTGCCGGCGCCCTTGGCCGCGAGGTCGGCGAGGATGCGAGCCTTGGTCTCCGTGGCGGAGAGGCCGTCGTAGGGACCGGAGTTGACCATGGGGCCGTCGCCCGTCCAGGCGGCCTCCTGCACGTCCACGCCTTCCTTGGCGCCGACGACCTGGACGATGGGGAGGCCGAACTCCTTGGCGAAGGCGTGGTCGCGCTCGTCGTGCGCCGGGACGGCCATGATGGCGCCCGTGCCGTAGCTCATCAGGACGTAGTCGGCGATCCAGACGGGGATCTTGGCGCCGTTGACGGGGTTGACGGCGAAGGCGCCGGTGAAGACGCCGGTCTTCCGCTTGTCCGCGAGGTCGGTGCGCTCGAGGTCGGACTTGTTGCGGACCTTCTCGACATAGGCCTCGACCGCGGCGCGCTGGGGGGCGGTGGTGACCTTGGCGACGAGCGGGTGCTCGGGGGCGATGACCATGTAGGTCGCGCCGAAGAGGGTGTCGGGCCGGGTGGTGAAGACGGTCAGCGACTCGCCGGGGTGGCCGTCGAGCGCGAAGCTCACCTCGCCGCCCTCGGACTTGCCGATCCAGTTCTTCTGGAGACGCTTGGTGGAGTCCGGCCAGTCGAGCGCGTCGAGCCCCTCGATGAGCTTGTCGGCGTACGCCGTGATGCGGAGCACCCACTGGCGGATGGGGCGGCGCTCCACGGGATGGTTGCCGCGCTCGGAGCGCGGGCCCTCGGGGGTGTTCAGCACCTCCTCATTCGCCAGCACGGTGCCGAGGGCGGGGCAGAACCAGACGGGCTTCTCCGACACGTAGGCGAGGCCGTGGCGGAAGAGCTTGAGGAAGATCCACTGCGTCCAGCGGAAATACCGCTCGTCGGTCGTCGCGATCTCGCGGTCCCAGTCGATGGCGAAGCCCAGCATCTGCAGCTGCCGGCGGAAGTTGTCGATGTTGCGCCGGGTCTGGACGGCGGGGTGCTCGCCCGTGGCGATGGCGTGCTGCTCCGCGGGCAGGCCGAAGGAGTCCCAGCCCATCGGGTGAAGGACGTTGTGGCCGGTCGCCTTGCGGTGGCGGGCGAGGATATCGGAGGCGGTGTAGCCCTCGGGGTGGCCGATGTGCAGGCCGGCGCCGGAGGGGTAGGGGAACATGTCCAGGACGTAGTACTTCGGCTTGCCGCAGGACGGAGGGAGGGCGCGGAAGGTGCCCTTTTCCTTCCAATAGCCCTGCCACCGGCGCTCGAAGGCGGCGAAATCGTAGGATGCCTTGGGGGACGGTTCCATCGCCCCGAGGAAGCCCGTCCGCGGGCTGGGAGTCAAGGGCGGGGGCGGCCGCTCAGAGGCGGATGCCGGCCCGCCCGAGGTGCGCCAGGCAGCGCGCCTCGGCGTTCCGCATGGCCTTCGCCTCCGCGGGCGTCTTGTCGCGGTAGCCGGCGAGGTGCAGCCAGCCGTGGACCAGGTAGAGCAGGAGCTCGGCCCGCGCCGTGGAGCCGTGGGCCGGACCCGCCCGGCGGGCCTGGTCGACGTTGATGACGATCTCGCCCGCGAAGGGCTCGGGCGGGCCGGGGTCGCCGACGAAGGTGATGACGTCGGTCACCGACGGGTCGTCCATGAACTCGGCGTGCACGCGCGCGATCTCGCGGTCGCCGACGAAGGCCACGGAGAGGTCGCCGGCCGGGCAGCGCGCCCAGCGCTGGCGGTCCAGCGCGGCCACGACCGAGCGCGCGGCGGCGACCGGGGCGCGGAAGCCCTTGCGGCGCGAGACGACGGCGACGGCGCGGCTCATGCGCCGTTGCCCTTGCGCAGGCGGGCGTAGGCGCGGATGACGCGCTCGACCAAGGGGTGGCGGACCACGTCCGTGTCGTCGAAGCGGCGAAGCGCGATGCCCGGGACGCCCTCGAGCGCGAGGACGGCCTCGGCGAGGCCGGAGGGGCGCCCGCGGGGAAGGTCCACCTGGCTCGGGTCGCCCGTCACCACCATCGTGCTGCGCTCCCCGAGGCGGGTGAGGAACATCAGCATCTGCTCGGGCGTGGTGTTCTGGGCCTCGTCGAGTACGACGAAGGATTCGGGCAGGGTGCGACCGCGCATGTAGGCCAGCGGCGCGACCTCGATGACGTTGCGCTCCACCAGCCGCTCCGTCTCGTCCTTCCCGAGCATGTCGTAGAGCGCGTCGTAGAGCGGGATCAGGTAAGGGAGGATCTTCTCGCGCAGGTCGCCCGGCAGGAAGCCGAGGGCCTCGCCGGCCTCGACCGCCGGGCGGGTGAGCAGGATGCGGCGCACCTTGCCTTCCATCAACGCGTGCACGGCCGCGGCCATGGCGAGGTAGGTCTTGCCCGTGCCCGCCGGTCCGACGCCCAGCGTGATGTCGTGCGAGAGGATGGCCTCGAGGTAGTCCTTCTGCGCCAGCGTGCGCGGCACGATGCTCGCGCGGCGCAGCGGCAGCACGAGCGGCGCGGCGAGGAGGCGTTCCCAGCGGTCCGCGGAGTCGCGCGCGTGGTCCGCCATCATGCGGCGGAAGTCGATCGGGCGGAGCAGGAGCCCTTGGGCGCGGGCGCGGGCGAGATGCCCGAGGAGGCGTCCGGCGCGGGCGACCGCCTCGGGCGGGCCCTCGGCCTTGATCCAGGCGTCGCGCGCGACGAGGTGGACGCCTAGGGCGGCCTCGGCCTCGGCCAGCAGGCCGTCGTCCCCGCAATGCAGGGCCGAGCGCTGCTTGCCGTCGGCGTAGGTGAAGGTCTCGGAGACGGTCTTGGCCATGGCTCAGGCGCGGAAGGCGGCGGCCAGCTTCTCCCAGAGCTCGTCGAGCGCCTGGGGCAGGATGCGCGTGTCGCCCGTGACGGGCATGAAGTTGTGGTCGCCCTCCCAGCGGGGGACGATGTGGGCGTGGAGGTGGCGGGGGATGCCGGCGCCGGCGACCTTGCCGAGGTTGATGCCGATGTTGAAGCCGGCGGGGCGCATCGTGGCGGTCAGGACGGCCTGGGCGCGGATGAGGAGGTCGAGGAACTCCGCGCGCTCCGCCGTCGTGAGCGCCGCCAGGTCGGCGACCTCGCGGTTCGGCAGCACCATGAGGTGGCCCGGGTTGTAGGGGAAGTTGTTCAGCAGGACGAAGCAGGTCGCCCCGCGATGGACGATCAGGCTCGCGCGGTCATCCCCGGCGGCGAGCAGGGCGGGGAAGGGGTTCTCCTCGGCCGGCTTCTTGCGGCTCTCGATGTAGCGCATCCGCCAATAGGGATGGAGGTGGTTCATGTCCGGTCCCCAACCTACGGGCCCGCGCGGGGCAGGGGAAGGCGGATGTGTGTCGCCTAGGGGCGTCCGGGCTGTCAGGCTGTCCGCATGGGTGCCTGCTGCCAGCCCCTCCGTCCCGCCGCACCCTCGCCGGCTCCCTGTTGCCATGCCGCGCCGGTGGCGGCCGTCGGATGGCGCCGGTGGTGGAAGCCCGGGGTCTGCCTCGCCCTCGGGGCTTTGAACATGGCCCTGCCGATGGTCCTCATGCCCGAGGCCTTCAGCCGGGCCTATTGGGTGCTCCACGGCGGCCTCATGGCAGGCACGGTCCTGAGCCTCGCTTGGCTGGGGCTCCCGCTCCTCGGTGGCTCGCTCGCGGCGCTCCGCCAAGGCAAGCCCAGCCTGGACCTCCTGCTCCTCCTGTCGTCCGTCGCGGCGCTCGCGCTCTCGGTCCATGCCTCGTTCACCGGGGGCGCGGCCCTCTATTACGACGTCCTTCCCGTGGTGCTGGCCATCTACTGGGTCGGCGCCGTCCTCGCCGAGCGCAGCCGGGTCGAGGCCGACGCCGCCCTGGCCGCGCTTCGCGCCGAGCTGGACACGGTCCGCGTCGTCTCGACGTCCGGCGGTCCGGTCCGCAAGCGGCGCTCCGAGCTCGCCCCCGGCGACCGGGTCCTCGTGCTCGCCGGTGAGACGTTGCCGATCGACGGCCGGGTGGCCGCCGGGGCGGCGACCGTGGTCGAGGCCGCGGTCACGGGCGAGCCCTTCCCCGTGGCGAAGACGGTCGGAAGCGCGGTCCACGCGGGCTCGGTGATCGTCGACACCGGACATCTCGAGGTCCTGCCCTCGGACGCGCCCGATAGCCGTCTCGACGCCGTGCTGCGGGCGGTCGACGCCGCCCTGGTCGCGCCCAGCTCGATCCAGCGCGACGCGGACCGCCTCATGGCGGGCTTCCTGCCCCTCGTCGTCGTCGCCGCCTTGGGCACGCTCCTCGGTTGGTCCCTCGCGGGACAAGCCGCCGAGGGCTTCCGCCATATGCTGTCGGTCCTTCTCGTGGCGTGCCCCTGCGCCCTCGGACTCGCCACCCCGATCGCCGTCATGGGCGCCCTGCATCGCCTCGGTCGCCTCGGCCTCGCGCCGCGCGGGGGCGACCTCATCCTGCGTCTCGCCGAGGTCGACGCCGTGGCGCTCGACAAGACGGGCACCCTCGGCGAGGGCTTGCCGCGCGTGCTCGGACTGCGGTGCGCCCCCGGGGTCGACGAGGACGCGCTGCGCGCCGCGGTCGCCGCCGTCGAGACGCTCGCCGACCATCCGCTCGCGGCCTCACTCGCCACCGTGGCCGCGCCCGCCGCCTTACCCGGCCTCCGCGTGACGGCCGTGCCCGGCCTGGGGGTCGTCGGGACGTGGCAGGGCGGGGAGTTGCGGGTCGGGGAGCCCGCCCTCATGCCCCAAGGCGCGGATTTCGCTTTCGCGGCCGATCTCGCGGGCAAGCGCGTCCTGATCGCCCTGGACGGCCGCGCCGCTGGGGTCGTCACCTTGGGCGAGACACTCCGCCCCGACGCCGCTCCCGCCGTCGCCGCCCTGCGCGCGCTGGGTCTCGAGGTCGAGGTGCTGACCGGCGACCCCAGCCCCGCCTGGTCGAGCATCGAGGGCGCGACGGTGCGCTCCGGCCTGAGCCCCGCCGACAAGGCATCGCGCGTCCGCGAGCTCGCCGCCGCGGGTCGGCGCGTCCTGTTCGTCGGGGACGGCTTGAACGACCTACAGGGCATGTCGGCGGCCCATGCCACGATCGCCATGGCGGGTGGCACCGACCTCACGCGCCACGCCTGCGACGCCGTGCTCTCGGGCGACCGCCTGCGCTCGCTACCCGAGGCCGTGGCCTTGGCGCGCCAGGTCCGCGCCGACCTCCGGGGCAACCTGCTCATCTCCTTGGCCTACAACCTCGTCGGCATCGGTCTGGCCGCCGCGGGGGTGCTCGAGCCCTGGATGGCGGCCTTGGTCATGCTGGTTTCCTCGGTCGCGGTGGGTATCCGCGCCCTAAGGTCCGCGCGGCCCGCGACCACGGTCTAGCCCGACCCTTGCCAAGCGGCCTCGCTCCCGCCAGCATCCCCGCATGATGCGGTCGATCCTTCCCTGTCTCCTCGCCTTCGGCGTCCTCTCCGCCCAGCAGCCTTCCGGTCGGCAGCTCGCCGGTCTCGAGCAGGACATTTCCGAACTTCGCACGGAGCTCGCCAAGCTCTCCCAGCAGGTGGCCGACCTCGACCAATCCGTCCGCGCCCTCCGCTCGCAGCCGGCGGCCCCCGCCCCCAACGCCTCGCGAGAGGCCATCCTCGCCGAGGTCGATCGCCGCAACGCCGCCCTCCGGGCCGACCTCGACCGCGCCCTCGCCGCCTTCACCAAGCAGGTCAACCAAGCCTTGGCCTCCCGGGGCGCGGCTGCCGCCCCTGCGACCCCTCCCGCAACCGCGGTTGCCCCGGCGAATCCCCCCGCTCCCGCCGACCCCGCCGCGTCCGCCAACCCGGCTCTCCCCGCCGACATGCCCCGGACGGGCATCCGCTACAAGGTTCGCCCAGGCGACACCGTGAGCGCCATCGCCCGCCGCAACAATTCGAAGGTGGACTGGATCCTCACGGCCAACCAAATGGATAACCCCAACGCGCTTCGCGTGGACGACGAGATCTTCATCCCCCAGCCCTGATTCCCGGCATGAGCCAGACCCCTCCCAAGAAGACCAACCTCGGCCGCGGCCTGGGCAACCTGATCTCCGGCGGCGCCGGCGCCAAGCCCACGCCCGCCGCCTCCCCCGGCATCGCCGCGGCCACCGCCAACCCCGCGCCCGCCCCGGGCATCGTCGAGGTACCCGTCGGCCAGGTCGTGCCCAACCCCCGCCAGCCCCGCCGGGAGTTCGACGACGCCTCCGTGAAGGAGCTCGCGGAATCGATCCGCGCCGAGGGGCTCATCCAGCCGATCGTCGTCCGCAAGGTCGGCCAGGGTTTCGAGCTCATCGCCGGCGAGCGTCGCCTGCGCGCCTTCCGCCACCTCGGCATAAAGGTCATCCCGGCGCGCGTCCTCGAGGTGAGCGACGCGGCCAGCGCCGTGCTGGCCCTTGTCGAGAACCTCCAGCGCGCCGACCTGAACCCGGTCGACGAGGCCCTCGGCATCGCCTCGCTGATGCGCGACTTCAAGCTGACCCAGGACGCTGTCGCCGAGCGCCTTGGCAAGCCCCGCGCCACCGTCGCCAACTCCGTCCGCCTCCTCCAGCTCGACCGCGAGGTGCTCGGCTACCTGGGCAAGGGCCAGATCAACGCCGGCCACGCCAAGGTCCTGCTCGGCCTCGAGCAGGCCGCCCAGCAGGTGCAGGCCGCCCGGCGCATCGTGCAGGACGACCTCTCCGTCCGCGCGGCCGAGAAGCTCGTCCGCCAGCTCCAGCAGCCGCGTCCCGGCGACCGCCGTCGCCGCGTCATCCAGGCCCTCGAGGACGTCCAGCGACGCCTGACGACCCATCTCGCCGCTCCCGTCCAGGTGCAGCGCCGCGGCGCCAGGGGTGTGATCTCGATCCGCTACTCCGGCGACGAGGACCTGCAGCGCATCCTCGAGAAGCTCGGTTT
>CAIPVK010000181.1 GCA_903868455.1 uncultured Opitutia bacterium | reverse complement strand
GCTCGAGCGCGGCGGGGCCCACGCCCTTGGCCTGGGTCAGGTCGGCGAGGGCGGCGGTGAAGACGGCGCCGGCGCCCGGGGCCTCGAGCGAGGCGATCGCCTTCCACGCGCCTTGGCGCCGGACGGCCGAGCCGGCCTTGGTGGCGGCGGCGAGCTCCCGCAGACCCTCGGTCGGGTTCAGGCGGGCGAGGGCGCCGAGGGCGACCATCGCGACGGCGTCGTCGGGATCCTTGGCGAGCCGATGGGCGACGTCGGCGAGCGCCGCGGGCTTGCGGGCGAGCCAGAGCTCGAGGGCCTTGGCGCGGGTGCCGCCGCCGAGGGCGCCGTTGCCGGCGAGGTCGAGGAGGAGCTGGTCGGGCAGCGAGCTGACATCGGGGCGGTAGGCCTCGACGAGGGCGAGCGTGGCGCGGAGCGTCTCGCTGTCGCCCTTGAGCAGGGCGGGCAGCGCGGCGGCGAGCGGCGCGCGCACCTCGGCGGGATCGCGCGCGGGGAGGGGCGCCCAATGGCCGGTCAGCTGGTCGACGGGATGGGGCTGGGCCCAGGTGCCGAGCAGGCGTAGCGCCTCGCCGCGGACGATGGCGGGCACGGAGGCGTCGGCCGCGACGGCGAGGAGGCGGCGGGCGTTGGCCTCGCCGCCGGCGCGGAAGGCGCTGTGGATCACGCGACGCAGGACGAAGGGCTTCCACGCGCGGGAGCCGAGGGTGTCGATGAGCGCGGCGACCTGGGGCCGGGCGTCGTCGAGGTACCGGTCGCCGATGGCGCGCACGGCCTCGTCGGCCACGCGGGTGTCGGCATCCTTCAGGAAGCGGGCGACGGCGCCGTCGCGCTTCAGGCGGAGGGCGACGACCGTGGCGAGGCGCACCGAGGGGCTGGGATCGGCGGCGAGCGTGTCGAGCGCCTCGGGCGTCAGGATGAGGCGCGAGAGCGCGAAGGCGCCGACCGCGCGGAGGGTCGGGTCGCGGTCGGCGTTGGCGCGGACGAGCGCGGCGACCTGGGGAAGGACGGCGGGGTCGCCGAGGCGGGCGGCGGCGATGGCGGCCTCGCGGCGCACGGCGGACGAGGGGTCGGCGAGCAGGGCGGCGAGACCGATCTCGGCGACCTTGAGGGGCGACTCGCCGAGGACGCGCACGGCCTGCGAGCGGACGTCGGCGTCGGCGTCCTTGAGGAGCGGCAGGATCAGGCGGGCGGCGGCGGCGCGGGTCGCCTCAGGCGCGAGCGGCGAGGGCTTGCCGTCCCACGCGTCGGCGGGCTTGAGGGCGGCGCCGCGGCGGGCGAGGATGCCGAGACCCCAGACGCCGTGCAGGCGCTCGAGCTTGTCCTTGGAGCGGGTGGCGGCGGCGAGGCGCTCGGCGCCGTCGGGCCGGCGGGTGAGCTCGAGCTGGGCGCGGAGGCGGACGCGGAGGTCGGCGTGCGCGAGCAGGCGGGCGAGCTCGGCGGAGGGACGCTGGGCGAAGCCGACGCGGATGAGGTCGGCGACGCCGGCGGCCTCGCCGGCGCGGTGCGGCGCGCGGGCGGTCAGCTGGAGCATGCGGCCGTTGTCATGCGTGGCCCAGCCGCCGATGAAGTCGGCGATGACGAGGCGCCCCTGCCAGTCGTAGTCGATGTCGGTCGCGGCGACGCCCCAGACGAGGGGGCGGTGGTCGGTGACGCGGAGGCCGGCGCCGACGGGCTCGACGCCGAAGGAGACGATGCCCGAGCCGGCGGCGGAGCCGCGGTAGTCGCAGATGGCGAAGCGGCCGACCTCGGAGGCGAGGAAGCCGGCGCCGGGGTTGTAGGCGAGGCCGGAGGGGCCGGAGGTGACGTGGGCGATGGGCGGCAGGAGGAAGGCGGGCTGGTCCTCGTTGGCGAGGTGCCACTGCTTCTCGTCCATCCAGCGCGAGGGCGGGCGCACCTCGAGGCCGACCTGGCGGTGGAAGGTGTGCATGGTCTGGTGCTCCATCTCCCAGCCGGAGTCGGCGCCGTCGACCACCTGGACGACGCGGGCGGAGTCGCCCTGGTCGGAGTTGTTGTCGACCGTCAGGGCGTGGCCGAGGGCGTCGAAGGCGATCTCCTTGGGGTTGCGGAGGCCGTCGTGGATGATCTCGAAGCCGGACCCGTCGGGCTCGAGGCGGAAGATGAAGCCGCGGTTGCGATGGTCGAGCTTGCGGCCGTCCTTGGTCGTGGCGTTGAAGCCGCGGTCGCCGAGGGTGCCGTAGATGCGGCCGTCGGGCCCGAGGGCGAAGCCGTTGAGGTCGTGGCCGGAGAAGGAGACGCGGACGCCGAAGCCGTCCTGGGCGGAGAGGCGGGCGGAGGAGCGGCCGTCGGGGCCGCCGTCGCGGAGCATCCAGACGTGGGGGATGCAGGCGAAGTAGACGGTGTCGTCCCACGCGAAGACCCCGGCCGCGGTGCCGTCAAGCACGTCGTTGAACCCGTCGGCGAAGACGCGGGCGCGGCGG
>CAIPVK010000180.1 GCA_903868455.1 uncultured Opitutia bacterium | reverse complement strand
GCTGGAGCAGGTAGGCGGGGCCGACCGCCACCCCGGGGGCGGCGGACAGGCCGCGGAGGACCAGTTCCTTGGGCGACGGGGTCGCGTCCATCGCGCTAGGACAGCCGCGGGGCGGCCCTCGGGCAAGGACGGATTGAGGCCGTCAGCTGTCGAGGAAGTCGGGCTCGCGCACCTCGGGGAGCGGGGCCTCGTCCGCGCCGTCCTCGGCGAGCGGCGCGAGGGGGGCGGCCTCCGCGGCGGCGGGCGCCGGGACCGGGGCGGCGGGCGCGGCGACCCAGGACTGCGCGTCGATGCGCGGCAGGGCGACGTCGAGCTCCACCGCGACGAGCAGGAGGACGCAGGCGTGGGCGAGGGCGAGGCCGGAGCGCGCGGCGAACGCGCGCAGGCCGGCGAGCGCCCCGGCGGACGCGCGGCGGGGCGCGGCGACCTGGGCGCGGTGGAGCCGGACGTGCGCCGCGAGGCGGGCCCTCAGCTCGGGATGGGCGCGCAGGGCCTCGCGCAGGGCGAGGACCTGCGGGCGGGAGGCCTCGCCGTCGAGGTAGAGGCCGGCCAGGTGGTCGAACTCGCGCGGGCTCATCGGCGGAAGTCCTCCCCCATCAGCTGGCGCAGGGCCTCGCGGGCGCGGTTGATGCGGCTCTTGACCGTGCCGATGGAGAGCCCGAGCTCCTCGGCGATCTCCTCGTAGGAGCGGTTCTCCACGTTGCGGAGCGTGAGGATGCGGGCGTGCTCCGGCTTCAGCTTGCCCATGCACTCGGCGACGCGCGCGACGAACTCGTTGTGCACGGCCTCGCTCCCGGGGCCCTCGGCGCCGTCGGGCAGGATGTCGTGGAGGGTCGAGCCGGTCTCGCCGATGTCGGCGTCGAGCGAGAAGGACTGGTCGCGCTTGCGGCGCCACCAGTACCAGTAGCGGTTGTGGGCGAGGTTGGTCGCGATCTGGTGGATCCAGGTCGAGAAGGAGGCCGTGCCGCGGAACTGGGCGATCACGCGGTGGGCCCGGATGAAGGTGTCCTGGGTGATCTCCTCGGCGTCCTGGCGGTTGCGCAGCTGCGAGAAGACCTTGGCGAAGATGCGACCCTGGTAGCGGAGCACGAGGGCGGCGTAGGCGGCGGCGTCGCCCTGGCGGGCGCGCTCGACGGTCAGGCTCTCGTCCTCGGCCGCGGGATCGATCGGAGGCATGACACTATTGGACTGACAACCCCGGGGATTTCAACAGCAAGTTGGGTTCCCATGAGTCCCGGCATCGCCCAGCCCAAGGCCGCCATCCGCTGGGTGTCCTGCCTCGGCGACGGCAGGGCGGTCCAGGTCGCGCCGCCGCTCCTGCTGCGCGGCCCCGGGCAACCCGTCGCCGTCCGCGTGACGGCCGGGCCCGACGGCGCCCTGCGCCTCGAGCCCGCCGAGGCCCCCGCCCTCGTCAACGGCGTCCGACTGGCCGCCCCCCTGCCCCTCCGCGAGGTCTGCACGGTGCAGGCGGAAGGCCTCCTCGCCTTGGTCGGAGGGGCGGCGGACGACATCCCCGAGCGGGTCGACCCCGCGCGCTGGAACCTCTTCGACTCGGGCACGGGCGAGCTGCTCGCCCAGGGCTCGCCCGCCGAGCTGCCCGCCCGGGCCGCCGAGCTCGGGCGACCGCCGCACACCCTCGCCTGCGCGCCCGACGGCGCGGGCGTCGGCTTCAGCCTCTCGCAGGCGATGGCCGTCCTCGCGCCCGCCCCCGCCCCCTCGCGGACCCACGCGGTGGCGGAGCTCAACACCGGCCGCCACCTCTGCCCCGTGTGCTGGACGCGCTTCGAGGCCGGGGACGCGCTGAGCATCGCGGTGCACGAGACGCTCCGCGGCGACCCCGTGCTCGGTGCGGACGCCCGCCTCCGTTTCCAGCCGACGCGCTTCAACGACCAGGGCCTGGCGCTCGACCCGATGGGGCTCGCCTGCACCGACCTCGCCTGCCCGCACTGCCGCCGCCAGCTGCCGCCGGGCTTCCTCGAGATGCCCCACCGCATCCTCTCGCTCATCGGCGCGCCCTCCGCCGGCAAGTCCTACTACCTCGCGGTGGCCACCCAGGTCCTTCAGGAACGGCTGCCGGGCGACTTCGGCCTCGCCTTCCGCGACGGCGACCCCTCGGGCAACGTCCTGCTCGGCCAGATGCGCAGCAAGCTCTTCTCGGCCCGCTCGCCCGAGGAGGCGCTGCTCGGCAAGACCGCGCTGGAGGGCGCGACCTACGAGCGCCTGCCGCGGCTCGGGCGGATGGTCTCCCTGCCCCGCCCCTTCATCTACACGGTCTCCCGCCCGGGCGAGGACCGCTCGGAGTGCGCGCTGATCTTCTACGACAACGCCGGCGAGCACTTCGAGCCCGGCGTCGACATCCACGACTCGCCCGGCGCGCTGCACGTGGCGACCTCCTCGGGCCTGCTTTTCCTCTTCGACCCCACCGCCAACGCGCGCTTCAAGCAGCGGCTGGCCGGCGGCGCCGACCCCCAGCTCAGCCTCGGCGGGCGGATCGACCAGCAGGACGCCATCCTCGCCGAGCTCGAGTCGCGCATGAAGCGCGTCCTCGGCCTGCCGGCGGCGGAGCGCGTGCGCACGCCGCTCGCCTTCATCGTCGGCAAGTCCGACGCATGGTCCCACCTGCTCGCGGAGCCGCTCGAGCCGGAGGTGTCGGGCGGCCGGCTCGACGCCGGCGCGGTCGACCGCAACTCGGCGCGCGTGCGCCGCGTGCTCGCCGAGACCTGCCCCGGGCTCGTCGCCACCGCGGAGGCGCTCGCCGCCGACATCCGCTACTTCGCCGTCACCTCCTTCGGGCACACGCCGGTGGTGATCCCGTCCGGCCCCAACCAGGGGCGCATCGCCCCCGACCCCACCCGTCTCGCGCCGGCCCACGTCGAGGCGCCCATCCTCTGGCTGCTCGACCGCGCCTGCCCCGGCATGCTGGGCGCCCGCTGACCATGCCCCTCGCCCTCGTCTTCACCTCGGCGCCGCGCGGGCTCACCTCGGGCCGCAGCGGCTACGTCACCGTCGCGCGCCACCGCGACATGCCCGACCGGCTCGCCGAGCAGCTCGAGCAGCTCGGCACGCCGCACGAGGCCGCGGGGAGCGCCACCGTCTCCTGCCGCTCCCTCGACGCGGCCGGCCGCCGCTGGATCGTCCTCTCGCGCTTCACCGCGGGAGGCCTCGACCACACCCGCCGCGACAACCGCCTCGCCCACCACCTGGCGTTCGCGCTCGAGGAGCTGTCCGCCCTGCCGCCGCCGGCCGAGATCGCCCGCCGCCACCTCGGCTGGCTGGACCGCTGGGAAGGCGAGCCGGCGTGGCTCGAGCCGGGCCCGGTCCGGCTCGGACCCGGCAAGCCGCTCGTGCCCTGCGCCCGCTGGCGCGAGCTCGCCGGGAGCGGCGCCAAGGCGGCGTGGCTGGCCGACGGCGGCACGCCGACGCCGCGCAGCCTCTCCGGCGCCCTCGCGACCGACGACTGGCTTCGCCTGCTCGCGGAGGCCTCGGCCCTGCTCGGCCCCGCCGCCTCGACGGCGAGCTTCACCACCGACGCCGCCGTGACCGGCGCCGCCGGCTTCGCCTGGCGCTGCCAGGCCCAAGGCGGCGAGCTCGACCTCGCGCGACCCGACACCATCCCGACGCCGGAAGGCCCGCTCGCCCGACACGCCGCCCTCGGCGTGCCCGGGACCGCCTCGCCCTCCGCCGCTCCCGGACGCGCCCCGTCGGCGCCCGCGGAAACCCGACGCGAGGGGATCCCGGCCTGGGCCTGGGTCTCCGCCCTCGTGGCGACCGGCGCCGTCGTCGGCTGGCTGCTCCGTCCGTCGGGAAGGACGGAACCGCCGGCTCCGCCTCCCGCGCCGCGCCAACCCACGGCGGAGGACCTCGCCGCGGCCCAGCGCCTGATCCGCGACCAGGCCGCGCTGTCGGAGATCGCCTCGGCGACGTCCTCCGGCGACCTGGCCCAGGCCGCGCGTCTCTGGATGGAGCTCGAGCGGCTGGCTCCCGACGTCGCTCGACGCAACGCCGAGCCCACCCTCTCCCGCATCCGCGCCCGCTTCGCCGAGGCGGTCGCCGCCCGGCTCGAGGCGGAGCTGGACCGTCCCGAGACGGCGCGCGACGCCCGGCGCGCCGCATCCGCGCGCGACGACGCCGCGGGCGCGCTCCGCGTCGGCGCCTCCGTCGGCGTCCCCCGCGACGCCGCCTGGAACCGCCTCGAGGAGGTCGCCGCGCGCGCGGCGCTCCTCGCCTCGCTCGACGTGCGGCCGACGCTCGTCGTGACGGGACGCTGGGCCACCGCGGGCGCCGGGCCCAAGGTGCCCCTGGCCGCGGAGTTCGAGCTCGGCGAGGAGGCCGGCAAGGCGGTGCGCGCCTTCCTCACCGCGGGACTCGCCGGCAGCTCGGGCCGGGGCTCGATCCGCCTCTCGGCGCTCCCGCACCTCGGCTATCGCGACGCGGCCGCCCCTCGTCCGACACCGGCCACGATCGAGGTCGGGCAGACCTCCGTCTGGATCGCCGAGCCGGCCGGCGCCGCGCCCGCCGCCGAGGTCAACGTCGGCGCCCGCGTCAACTCGGTGAGCCTTCGCCTGCCTTCCGGCGACCCCTCCCGGCTCGCCGGCCCGCTCGCCGTCGACCTGACGAACGCCGGCGGGTCGCGCCTCACGCTCGCGCTCGTGCCCGAGACCGCGCGGCTCGAGCCGCTCCGGCTTCCGCGCTCGGCGCTCCGGCCCGAGCCCGTGACGCGGGCCGTCGCCCCCGCGGGCTGGGTGGAGCCCCTGCTGGCGGAGACACGCTTCGCCGGCGCGCGCCTCGGCCTCTATCCGGCGGGCCACGTCTTCCCCGACCGCGCCATCCCCTCGATGGTCTCGCCGCCCAGCCAGGTCGACACGAACCTCCTCCGGCTTTCGGCGGGCCAAGGCACGATGCCGCGGGCGGAGGTGCTCGCGCGCCGGAAGGCGGCGGAGGACGGCGACGCGCTCGGCGCCGGCGCCCCCTGGACGCTCCGCGCGATGCGGATCGACGGAACCCCCGCGGCCACCCTGGCCGAGTTCGCCGAACGATGAGCCCCGACCGTCTCCAGGCGCGCATCCGCGCCCAGCTCGAGCTGGGCGCCCCCGACCTCGAGACCCACGTGCTGGCGACGGAGCTCGCCGCGCTCGCCGGGCGCGCCCGCGAGCGGCTCGAGCAATGCGCCGCCCTCATCCGGCTGGGCAACGAGCAGGCGGCGCTCCAGGCCGCCGAGGCCGAGCCGCCGCTCCTCGACCTCTGCGCGTGGCTGGGCTTCGCGGAGTCGGACCGCTGGGCGCGGCTCTGCCGCGAGCGCGGCCTGCCCGCGCCCGCGCCGCTCGACGACGCCGCCGTCGCCGCCGTCGAGTCGCTCTACGGCAAGCCGATCGACGAGAACCATCCGCTCTACCGCGACTACCGCCAGGCCATCCGGGAGCGCGACGACGCCCGCGCGCTCGCCGTGCTGCGCGCGATCTCGCGGGTCAACCCCGGGGACGCCAACGCGCAGGCCGAGCTGGCGCGCCTCGGCGCCAAGCACGCCCGCGCCTCGCTCGAGCGCATCCGCCGCGCGCTGGCCGCCGGCGACGCCGACGAGGTGGAGCGGGTCGCCGCCGAGGTCGAGCGCCTCGGCGCCGCCCCCCTGGCCGGCGACCCCGACTGGGAGACGGCCCTCGTGCGACGGCGCGAGCGGCACGCGGCCGCCGCGCGCGCGCGGCTGACCGGCCTGGCGGCGGACGCCGAGGCCTCGCGCAGGACGGGCGATGTCCGCGCCTGCGCGGCGGCCGTCGCCTCGGCTCGGTCCCTGGCGCGGCAGTCCGGCTCGCTGCCCGATCCGGCCGACGAGGCCCTGCTCGCCGCCGCCGAGTCCTGGGCCGGCGCCCTCCTCGCCGCCGAGCAGGCGGAGGCGGCCGGCCGCGCGGAGGCCGAGACGCTCGCCGCGGAGATGCCGGCCCTGCGCCGGGACCTGCGGGAACGCGCCGACAGCGCCTCCCTGCGGCGCATCGGCGCCTGGCTCGCCCGCGCCGAGGCCGTCGCCGGCCGGCTCGACCCGGCGCTGGCCGACGAGGCGAGGGCGCTCCGCGCCGAGGCCCACCGCAGGCTGGCGCGCCGTCACACGCTCGGCGTGGCGCTGGCCCTCGCCGCGCTCCTCGCGGCGCTCGCCGCCGGCTACGGCCTCCTGGCCGAGCGCCAGTCCGAGGCCGCCGCCGCGGGAGCCCTCGCGAGCGCGACGGCCCTGGCGGAGGGCGGCGACCTGGAGGGCGCGCGCCGCGCGCTCGAGGCGCTGCCCGGCGACCGGCAGCCGGCCGCGAAGGCGCTGAGGGAACGCATGGACGGCCTGCGCGAGCGCGAGCAGGCGCTCGCCCGAGAGGCGGAGGCGCTCGCCGCGCTCGGCGAGGCGGGCGTCACCCGGGCGAACCATGCCGACGCGCGCCGGCGCGTCCTGGCCTTGCGCGCGGAGGCGGACCGACTCCCGCCCGCCATCGGCGAGCGCGTGCTGCGCAAGGCGGGCGACCTCTCCGGCCTGCTCGAGCGCGCCGAGGCCGAGCGCGCCGCCATCGTCCCCGAGGTGCGCGAGGGCCTGCGCGCGCTCCTCGAGGCCGTCGGCCAGGCCGAGCGTCTCGCCCGCCCCGCCGCCGTGGAGACGCTCGTCGCCGACCTGCGCGCGCGCGTCGCGGCGGGCGGCGACGGCATCCCCGCCGAGCTATCCGACGAGGCCCTGGCCGCCGCCGACCGGGCCCTCGAGCGCCTCAACCGCGAGCGCCAGGCCGACGAGGAGGCGCGTCGCCTGGCGGAGACGCCCGACCTCGCCGCCTACCTCGCCTCGCTCCGCGCCATCGCCGCGGCCAAGCCGGAGACGTCCGCCAGCCGCGCCGCCGCGCGCCTGCTCGGGAGCGCGGCGGCCCTCGAGAACCTGCCGCGCCCGCTCCTCGGCCTCAAGGTCGGCGCGATGTGGGACGCCCTGGCGCTCGCGCCGGCGGAGCCCGCCGCGGATCCCGCCGAGGCGATCGACGCCGCCCGCGTCATCGACGACCCCTCGCTGCGCCAGCTCCGCCGGTACATCCTCCAGGAGCACACCGGCGCGGGCGCCCGCGCCAAGGGCGCGCTCATCGTCTCGGGCACCGTCAGCCGCGAGGCGCGGCGCATCGCGGCGGGCACGGAGACGGTCACCACCGCCCAGGTGCTGCGCAGCTCGGGCGACCTCGTCCAGGAGACCTGGAGCCTGCGGCGCTTCGACAACGGCGCCGCGTCGGGGCAGGAGCTGGCCGAGGCCCTCGCGCTTCCCGACACCGACTACCTCCGTCGCCTCGCGCGGCTCGTCGACGGCGGGACGCGCCGGGCCACGGAACCCGCGCTCACGCTCGCCGAGAGGGTGCGCCGCGAGCGCGGCTCGGCCCTGCTCCGCGGCTACCACCTGCAGCAGCTGCTCGCGCTGGCCGCCCGCCAGCCCGAGCGCAGCGGCCTCCTCTTCTCGCCGTCCGCGCTCGCCGACGCGCGCGAGATCCGCGGCATGACCCAGAACACGCTCGGACCGACGGACTTCCTCTTCCCCGAGCGCTGGTCGGACGTGCGCGTCGAGCTCGAGCGCCTGCTCGCGCGGCCGGCCGCGCCCTACGCCGCCGAGTCCCGCCACCTCCGCGCCCTCCTCTCCAAGGTGCGGCAAGGCGGCCTGCGCCTCGCCGGACGGGTCGACGAGCGAGGCGAGCCCGCGCTGCGCGAGGAGGCGGGCGCCGCCCTGCTCATCGGCCTCGATTCCTCCGGCCAGCCCGGCGTCCTCTTCCAGGGCGACGGCGTCGGCGGGTTGCGCCGGCTCCGCGACCCGATGCCCCTGACCCCGCTCCTGCGTCCGGTGGTGCTGCCGTCCGAGGCGGCGGCCTCCCTCGGCGCCCCGCCCGCCGGCATGCCCCTGCCCGCCGGCGGCTGGGATGAGCTCCTGAAAGGAACCGACCTCTGACCGCGATGGCCGACGAGCTGCTCCGACTCCGCTTCAAGGGCCAGGTGAGCGAACCCCGCCCAAGGTCCGAGATCCTCGCCCGGCTCGCCGCGGGCGAGGTCTCCCTCGCCCATTGCGTCGACCAGGGCGGCCGCTGGATCACCCTTCGCGCCTACCTCCGGGAGCGCGCCGAGGTCGGCGCGCCCGCGCCGGGCCTGCCCGCCGGCATGCCGCCGCCTCCGCCCGGAGCGACCGCCGACCGCACGCTCGACCGGCTGACGCAGCGCGCCTACCTCTGGTGCGGCCTCACCTTCGGACTCCCTTTCCTGACGGTCGGGGCGCTCTGGCTGGGGTTCCGCCTCACGAAAGGGGCCTTCCCCCAAGGGTCCCTCTTCGCCCTGCTCCTCCTCCTCGCCCTCGCCGTGTCGGGCGCGGCCCTTTCCCGGTCCCTCGCGCGCAAGGCGGCGGACCAGCTCGACGCGGAGGGCCTCGGCGACGTCGCCCGGTCCGCGCGCCAGCTGGCCGACGGCCTCGCCCTCGCCTCCGCGCTTCTCTGGGTGATCGTGGCGGCGAGCCTGGCCTGAACGCGGACGCCTCCCCGCTTGACTCCGGGGCGTCGGGCTCCACGCTCGCCTTCCCGGTAGCCTGGTAGCGTAGCTCAGTTGGTTAGAGCGAGGGACTCATAAGCCCTAGGTCGTCGGTTCGATCCCGACCGCTACCACCAACCGGGAGAGGGCTCAGGCCGCCAGGATCGCCTTGGCCGGAATCACCTCGGCGTCCTTCCAGAGCGCCTCGAGCCGGAAGGCGGCGCGGGTCTCCGGGCGGAAGAGGTGGAAGATCATGTCGAAGGCGTCGACGACGACCCAGCCGCTCTCGCGCTGGGCCTCGATGCCCCGGACGGGCGACTGGGTGTCGGTCAGCACGCGGTCGAGCTCCACGCGAAGGGCGCGCAGGTGGGGGTCGGAGGTGCCGGTGGCCAGGACGTAGTAATCGGCGACGGACGAGAGAGTGCCGAGGCGCAGGACGCGGATGTCCTCCGCCTTCTTGTCATCCAACGCGCGGATGGCCGCGACCAAGGCTTCCGGCACCCGAGGCGCGGCGGGCTTGGCGGGAGCGACCGGAGCGGCGGGCTTGGCCTTGGCGACGGCCTTGGGAGCGGGCGCCGACTTGGCGGGGCGCTTGGCCTTGGCGGCAGGCTTGGGCTTGGCGACCGCCTTCGCCCTGCGGGGAGCGGGCTTGGCCCTCGAGGCAGGCTTCGCCTTGGCGGCGGGCTTGGAAGCGGTCTTCTTCTTGGCGGCGGTCATGAGAGGGGGCGATAGAGGCGACGGGCTTCGATGGCGGCGGCCACGGCGGGGGGCAAGGCTTTACCCACGGGCCGTCCCTCCGCGAGGGCGCGCCGCACCTCGGTCGAGCTCACCCGCACCTCGGGGGCGGCCAGGCGCTCGACGCGCGCCACGGCCCCCAGGGAGGCGTCGACCTCGCCCGCGTCGCCCTCCCTCGCCAGCACCGCGAGTCGCACGAGGCGACAAAGCTCGGGTGCCTCGCGCCAGAGGTGGAGGCGCGCGAGCTGGTCGGCGCCCAGGATCCAGTGCAGCTCGGCTCCCGGAAGCTCGGCGGCGAGCTCGCGCGCGGTGTCGACCGAGTAGCTGACGCCGCCCCGGCGCACCTCGCGGTCGTCGACGACCGCCCAGGGAAGGGTGTCGAAGGCGAGCCGCAGCAGGAGGAGCCGGTCGGCGGCGGACGCCGAGGGCGCGCCGTCGCGCAACGGCGCGCGCGCGGCCGGGATGACGAGCACGCGGTCCAATCCGAGCCCCTCGCGGGCGGCGGCGGCGAGCGCCACGTGGCCCGCGTGCGGCGGGTCGAAGCTCCCCCCGAGGATGCCGACGCGGGGCGCGCTCACATCAGCGACGAGGCGAGCTCGGAGAGCTGGGACCGCACGCCGTGCAGCAGCCGCACGTGGGCGGTGATGCCGTGCCCCTTCATGCGCTCGTGCGTGTGGATCAGGCCGTTGGACTTCCCGTCGAGGTACGGGGTGTCGACCTGGTCCAGGTCGCCGATGAGCACGAGCTTGGAGCCCTCGCCGATGCGGGTGATGACGGTCTTCGCCTCGTGCGGCGTCATGTTCTGGGCCTCGTCCACGATCATGTAGGCGTGGCCGATGGAGCGGCCCCGGATGTACGTCATGGCCTCGATCTCGATGATGCCCGAGTCGAGCAGCCATTGGTAGGGCCGGCGCGGCTGGCCGGCCTGGGCCTGCTGGACCTGCGAGCCGAAGATGGGCGGCGGGGCCTTGCGCGCCATGGCCTGCTTGCGCTTGGCCTTGCTGTCGCTCGCCTGGGCGGCGGGCGCGGCGGCGGGCTGGGCGGGCGCGCCCGGGCGGGTGAAGAGGACCTCGAGGTTGTCGAAGTAGGGTTGGATGTAGGGCGAGAGCTTCTCCTCCTTGGTGCCGGGCAGGGCGCCGAGGTCCTTGCCGATCTGGACGACGGGGCGCGAGACGTAGAGCTTCTTGTAGGGCGAGAACTCGCTCAGCACCTGGGAGAGCGCGGCGGCGATGGAGAGGAAGGTCTTGCCCGTGCCGGCCCGGCCGAAGCAGGTCACGAGGCGGATGTCCGGGTTGAGCAGCGCGTCGAGCAGGATCCACTGCTCGTAGTTCTTGGGGATGACGCGCGTGCCGCGGGGCATCTGCAGCCCCTTGCGCGCGCCGGCGGCGTCGGAGAGGAACTCGCGGTAGAGCGGCAAGGCGACGAGCCCGCCGTCGCCCACGTGGCGCGCGGGCTCCGTCCAGCTGTCCGAGACGACCATCACGTACTCGTTGACCAGGGCGCCCCCGTGGACGGACTCGGGGACGGTGGCGCGCCCGAGCTCGCGGAACTCGCGCATGGCCTCGGCGCCGAGGGTGACCGCGCGGTACTCGCCGTGGTCGCTCGTCTCGACCCGGTCGTTGCGGTAATCCTGCACCTCGATGCCGAGCGACTTCGCCTTGAGCGCCATGCAGGCGTCCTTCGTCACGAGGATGACGGGGCCGTCGGTCGTGTCGCGGAGGTAGAGGGCGGAGGCGATGATGCGGTGGTCGGGCGCGTCGACCTGCATGAAGACCGCGCGCAGGCGCTCGGCGCGGGCGCCCGAGAAGTGCTCGCGGATGAGCGACTCGTTGACCACCACGCGCAGCTCCCCGCCCGAGGGCAGCGCGGCGCGCAGGGCGCGGGGCGCGTCGGCCGCGCCCTCGGCCACCTCGCGGAGGGGACGCCCCTCGAAGAGCTCGCGGATGCCGCGGTTGACCCGGCGGGCGTTCGCGCCGACCTGTCCCTCCTGGACCTTCAGGCGGTCGAGCTCGGAGAGCACCTCCACCGGGAGCGCGACCGTGTGCTCGGCGAACTTCCGGAACGAATCGGGGTCGTGGATCAGGACGTTCGTGTCGAGGACGTAGGTCTTTTTCACGTTGCGCCATCCTCGTGCGGCGGCGCGCCGGGCGCAAGCCGCAAAGACCTAGCGCGCGACCTCGTCACCGAGCCGTCGCAGCAGGTCCCAGCTGTAGATCCCGCTCGAGTGGCCGTCGCTGAACACGAGCGAGAGGGCGTAGTTGCCGACCCGGTGGAAGCCGGTCACGGCCACGCCGGGGAACTCGCGCGGGCCGTCGCCCCCGTGCAGGTGGCCGAGGATGTCGCGCTCGCCCTGGTTCTCCGCGCTCGGCGAGCGCTCGCGCAGGAACTCGCCCGGGAGGAAGTCCTCGCGGCCGTCCTCCCAGCGCAGGGCGAGGAAGGGGCCGATGAGCTGGATGTCGGCGGGCGGACGCACGCGGGGAGGCTGGACGGCGGCCGGCGGCCGACAAGCCCGGAGCGTGGCCGCTTGACTCCCCCCGCCCGGCCGGAGAGGGTGACGGGACCATGGCAGGCGTCGGCAAGCTCCTCAAGCAAGCGCAGAAGATGCAACGCGGCATCGCGGAGGCCCAGCAGGCCCTCGCGGACGAGCGCATCGAGGTCTCGCACGGCGGGGGCGCGGTCCGCGTCACCGTCAACGGCCACGGCGAGGTCCAGGCCGTGCGCATCGACCCCGACTTCGCCAAGGAAGGCGCGGCCGCCCTCGAGCTCGCCCTCGTCGCGGCCCTGCAGGAGGCCTCGGCCAAGGCCCGCGAGGTCCACCAGGCCCGCATGCAGTCGGCCACGGCCGGCTTCTCCCTCCCCGGCCTCGGCGGGCTCTGAGGGATGACCCCCGCCTTCGACAAGGTCCGCCAGCTGCTCCGCGGGCTGCCCGGCGTCGGCCATCGCTCCGCCGAGCGCCTCGCCCTGCACCTGCTGGTCGAGCGTCCCGCCAAGCTCGCCCCGCTGGTCGAGGCCCTGCGCGAGGCCGCCGCGGCGGTCGGCCGCTGCGCGCGCTGCGGCAACCTCGCCGAGGGCGGGGCCTGCTCGGTCTGCGCCGACCCGCGCCGCGACCCCTCCCTGCTCTGCGTGGTGGAGAACGTCCCCGACCTCCTCGCCCTGGAGCGGACCGCCTCGTTCCGAGGCACCTACCACGTCCTCCACGGCCGGCTCTCGCCGATCAACGGCGTCGGACCCGGCGAGCTCAACCTCGCGAGCCTCGGCGCGCGCCTCGTCGCCGAGCCGGTGACCGAGGTCGTGCTCGCGCTGGGCAACGACATCGAGGGCGAGGCGACCTGCCACTACATCCGGGAGAGCTTCCTCGCCACGCGCCTCGGGACGAAGGTCACGCGCATCGGCTTCGGGCTCCCCAGCGGCAGCGGGCTGACGTTCGCCGACGCCGAGACGCTGCGGAGCTCGCTGGAGGGCAGGCGCGATGTCGCCCCCTGAGCCCCCGGGCCTGCTGCCCGCGGAGGTGGAGGCCGCCTGGCTCGCGCTCGGCGAGCGGGCGACCGGGCTCTCCGGCGAGGAGGCGTTGGAGCGGCTGAGGCCCTCCGTCGCCCGGCTCTCCGACCTCTTCACGCTCGCCCGGCCGGCCGGCGGCTTCCCGGACTACCTGGCGGACGCGTCCCTGCTCGCCGCCTACGGGCTCTTCTTCTTCCCCCAGTCCTGGGCGCGCGCCGGCTGGGCGCTCGCCCACGCGCGCTTCCGCGGCTGGGCCCCGGGCTCGGCCCGCCCCCGCATCCTCGACGTCGGGTCCGGACCGGGCTCCTGCGGCCTGCGCCTCGCGCGCGGCCTCGGCGGCGAGGGCGAGCTGCGCCTGCTCGACCGCTCGCCCTCGGCCCTGGCCGCCGCCGAGAGCCTCGCGGCCGCGGCCGCGCCGGGCTGGACCGCCGGCGGGACGGTGGGCGACGCGCGCGACCCGCGCGCCTGGCCGCAGGGGCCCTTCGACATCGTCGTCGCGGGCTTCGTGCTCAACGAGCTCGGGCTCGACGAGGCCGGGCGCGACGCCTGGTTCGAGGCCGCGGCGGCCCACCTCGCCCCCGGCGGCCTCCTCATCCTGATCGAGCCCGCCCTGCGCGCGACCGCCGAGCCGCTGCGCCGGCTCTCGGACCGGCGCGCGACGCTCTCGCCGCGCCGCATCGGCCCCGAGCTCGACGCCTCGCCGTGCCCGATGCTGGGCGGCGAGCACTGGGACCACGAGGTGCGCGCGTGGGAGGCCCCGCCGTCCGCCGCCTTCCTCAACCGCAAGCTCCACCGCGACCTCGGCGCCGTGCGCTTCTCGCTCGCCCTCTTCTCCGACGCGCCGCTGGCGCCATCGGACCCCGCCGCGGCGCGCGTGGTGGCCGAGCCCCAGCTGCTCAAGGGCCTCTTCCGCCTCGTCGTCTCGGCGGGCGGTCGCCTGCGCACGGTCGAGGCCGCGACCCGCGGGCTGAGCAAGCGCGAGGCCAAGGACCTCGCGGCGGGCTTCGCGCGGGGCGACCTGGTGCGCGTGCCTCCCGGCGACGACCGGCGCGTCGAGGCCGGCGCGCTCGTCCGCCTCGGCCCCTGACACTCCCGCCTTGCCCCGTCGGCGCGCCGGGCAAGGATGCGCGGCGATGCCCACCCGCTTCCTGCCGAAGGACCTCGATCCGGCGCGGCCCCTCGCGATCATCGCGGGGCGCGGCATCTACCCCGCCCTGCTCGCCGAGGCCGCGCGCGCGGCCGGCACGCCCGTCCGCCTCGTCGCCTTCGAGGGCGAGGCCGACCCCGCGCTGGTCGCCGCCTTCCCTGCCGCGGAGCGACGGGGCGTGGAGGTGGGCAAGCTCGGCGACCTGCTCGCCGCGCTCCGGGAGCTCGGGGCGGGCTCGGCGGTGATGGCCGGCCAGGTCGCCCCGCGGAAGCTCTTCTCCGGCATGGTGCCCGACCTCCGCCTGGTCGCGTTGCTCGCGCGCCTGCCCGAGCGCAACGCCGAGACCATCTTCGGCGCGGTGGCCGCGGAGATCGAGGCCGCCGGGGTCCGCATGATCGACGCGCGCGCCCACCTCGACGCGCACCTCGCGACCGAGGGCCGGATGACCGGCTGGCTGGGCGGGTCGGTGGACGACGCGGAGCTGGCCTTCGGCGTGCGCATGGCGCGCGAGATGGCGCGCCTCGACGTCGGCCAGGCGGTGGTCGTGGCCAAGGGCACCGTCATCGCGGTCGAGGCCTTCGAGGGCACGGACAACATGCTCCGCCGCTGCGCCGCGACCGGGGGCAAGGAGATGCTCCTGGTGAAGGCGGCCAAGCACGGGCAGGACTGGCGCTTCGACGTCCCCTGCTTCGGCGAGCGCACGCTCGAGAGCATGGCCGAGGGCGGCGTCCGCCGCGCCGCGCTCGAGGCCGACGCCGTGCTGCTGCTCGACAAGCCCCGCGTGCTGGCCAAGGCGCGCGAGCTCGGCATCACCCTCGTCGGCTTCCGATGAGCCCCGCCGAGGCCGCGCTGGCCAAGCTGATCGGCGACCGCCTGGGCGACGCGGGTTCCGTGCGCGCCGTCGCGCTCGGCAAGGGCGAGGTCCGCCTGACGCTCGACCTCGCCGGCCAGGGGGCGCCCGTGGAAATCCACGCGGAGGGCCTGGGCTGGCATCCGCAGGGCGACCGCGTGGTCGTGAGCTGGACGAGGCTCGGCAGCTCCCTCGCCTGGCTCGACCGGCTCGCCGCGGCGGCCTCGGCGCGGGCCGGGCATCGCCTCGCCGTCCCCGACTCGCTCCGCCTGCTCCCGCTCAAGCTCCTCCTGCCCCGGCGCGAGCCCGATCAGCCGTCGAAGTAGGTCCAGCCCTCGGCCGCCGAGGCGACGATCCACGCGAGCAACAGGGCGAGCGCGAGGATGAGGAGCTTGCGATGGAGGATCCACGCGCCCCGCAGGTCCTCGCGATGCTCCACGGCGCCCTGGCCGGTGAGGAACATGCGGACGCGCACCGGCCAGGGCATCCGCGTGCGCGCCGACAGGTCGGGATGCGGGTAGGCCGACTCCCGGTAGGCGCGGGAGCCGCGCAGGAGGAGCCGCAGCCGTCGGAACATCCCGCCCATCATGGGGGAAGCGGGGACGCTTTACAAGCGGGCTCGGTTGCCCTTGGCTGGGGGCGGTGAAAGCGACGACCCGTTCCCTCCGCGCCCTCAAGGGCCGCCGCCCCCTCGTCTGCCTCACCGCCTACGACGCGGTGACGGCCCGCCTGGCCGACGCGGCCGGGGTCGACCTCATCCTCGTCGGCGACTCGCTCGGCAACGTCGTCCTCGGCCACCCGAGCACCGTGCCCGTCACGCTGGACGACATGCTGCGGGCGACCGCCGCCGTCGCCCGCGCCAAGCCGCAGGCCCTCGTCGTCGCCGACATCCCCTTCGCCCTCGCGCACGACACCTTCCCGACCCTGCTCCGCGCCTGCCGCCGCCTGCTCCAGGAATCCGGGGCCGAGGCGGTCAAGGTCGAGGGCGGCGCGACGCTGGCTCCCGCCGTCGCCCGCCTGGTCGACGCCGGCATCCCCGTCATGGGGCACGTCGGGCTCCTGCCCCAGCGCGTCCACGCCGCCGGCTATCGCCGCCGCGGCGTGACGGAGGCCGACCGCGAGGCCGTCCTGGCGGACGCGCGCGCCCTCGCCGAGGCCGGGGCCTTCGCGATCGTCGCCGAGTGCGTCGAGCCCGCCCTGGCGCGTCGCCTGAGCCGCGAGGTCCCCGTCCCGGTCGTCGGCATCGGCTCGGGCAAGGCCTGCGACGGGCAGATCCTCGTCTTCCACGACCTGCTCGGGCTGACGGAGAACCCGCCGTCGTTCGCGCGCCGCGAGGCGCGGCTCGGGGACCTCGCCGTCGCCGCCATCCGCCGCTGGGCCGGCAAGGTGCGCAAGGAGGCCGCCCGATGAACGCCGTCGTCCTCGGCGCCGGCGCGTGGGGCACCGCGATGGCGCTGCACCTCGCGCGCCAGGGCCACACGGTCACGCTCGTCCCCCGCCGGCAGGAGCAGGCCCTCGAGCTCGCCTCCGGACGGGAGAACCGCGCCTACCTGCCCGGGCATTTCCTCGACGCCAGCATCCAGCTCGGCCTCGAGCCCGCGCCCGCGCTGATGGAGGCGGACCTCGTCCTCGTCGCCTGCCCCTCCTCCGGCCTCGAGGCCGTGGCCGCCTCGCTCGGCGCCGCGCTCGACCGCGCGCAGCCGCCCCGGCTCGTCGTCTCCCTCTGCAAGGGGCTCGAGCGCGGCACGCTGCGCCGGCCCTCCGAGGTGCTGGCCGCCGCCCTGCCGGGCGTCGCCCTCGCCACCCTGACCGGCCCGACCAACGCCGACGAGGTCGCCCGCGGGCTCCCCACGGCGGTCGTCCTCGCGGGCCCCGCCGGCGCCGCGCTGACCGAGACCCAGGCCGCGCTCAGCGGCCCCAGCCTGCGCGTCTACACCTCGGACGACCTCGCCGGGGCCGAGATCGGCGGCACGCTCAAGAACGTCTACGCCCTGGGCGCCGGCCTCTGCGACGGCCTCGGCCTGGGCTCGAACGCCAAGGCCTCCCTGCTCACCCGCTCGCTGCTCGAGATGGTGCGCCTCGGCGAGGCGCTCGGCGGGCGGCGCGAGACCTTCCTCGGCCTGAGCGGCGTGGGCGACCTCATGGCCACGGCGCACGGCGCCTGGAGCCGCAACCGAGGCTACGGCGAGGAGCTCGCGCGCGACCTCGAGGGCGCCAAGGCGGGCCTCGTCGCCCGCAAGTCCGTCGTCGAGGGCGTCTGGGCCGCGCAGGCCTTCGCCGAGCTCGCCCGGCGCCGCGGCCTCGACGCGCCCATCCTCGCCGGCATCGACGCCCTTCTCCGCGGCGAGCGCACCGCCGCCGAGACCGTGGCGGGGCTGATGGGCCGGGGCCTCAAGCGCGAGGCATGAGCGGGACGGCGCCCGGGGCCTCGCGCATCGAGGGCCGCGGGCTGCTCGCGACGCGCGCCCACCGCGCCGGCGAGCTGCTCGCGACCTACCGCGGCCCGGTCGTGACGACGCCCCCGGGTCCCGACGCCCAAGGCCGCGTCCACGCGCTCGAGCTCGAGCCGGGGCGGTGGATCGACGGGCGCGACCCGGGCAACCTCGCGCGCCTCGCGAACCACGCCTGCCATCCGACCGCCGAGGCCGTGCGCCGTGGCGACACGGTCGAGCTGCGCGCCCTGACCGACCTCGCGCCCGGCGACGAGGTCACCTTCGACTACGGCTTCGGCCTGGCCGACGCGCTCCGGCATCCCTGCCGCTGCGGCGCGCCGGATTGCCCCGGCTTCATCGTGGCCGAGCCCCTCCGGCCGCTCCTGCGCCGCCAACTGAGGGTCGGGAAAGGGAGGGATTGACCCCCCCGCGGCCCACGGCAAGGGTCGGGGCTGGCTCCCTCCCGGACCCCATGAACAAAGTCTCCCTCACCTCGCTCGACCCGCGCGTGCAGAAGCAAGCCGCGGCCGCCGAGCAGAACCTCAAGGGCAACCCCCAGTACGCCATGGAGCTCGCCTCCGGCCTGCTGGCGCGCAACCCGGGCTGCGTGGAGATCCGCCGCCTCCTCCGCCGGGCCCAGAAGGCGGCGCTCGGGACCGGCGGGAGCGTCCTGGGCGGCTTCCTCGGCGGCCTGATCGGCGGCCCCAACCTCAAGCTCGCCGAATCGGACCCCGCGGCGGCCATGCTCGACGCGGAGGCCCGCCTGGCCAAGAAGCCCGGGGACGTCGGCGCCCACCGCCAGCTCGCCGCCGCCGCGGCCAAGCTCGGCCTCTGGGACACCGCCGCCTTCGCCCACGAGGAGATCGCGGAGCTCAGCCCCAAGGACCCCGAGCCCGCCGTAGCCGCGGCCAACGCCCACATCGAGGACAAGGCGTACGACACCGCCCTCGCCTACGTCGACCTCAAGCTCAAGGCCTTCCCCGGCAACGGCGGCCTGATGGAGGCGATGCGCAAGGCCTCCGTCGCCAAGACCATGGCCAAGGGCAACTGGGAGGGGAACGAGGACTTCCGCTCCAAGCTCAAGGACTCCGAGGAGGCCACGCGCCTCGAGCAGGCCTCGCGCGTCATGACCGACGCCGCCTCCGCCCAGGAGGTCATCGCCGGCCTCGCCCGCCAGATCGAGTCGGACACCGAGAACGTCAACCTCTACCGCGAGATCGTCCGCCAGTTCACCGTCATCGGCGACTTCGACAGCGCCATCGCCTGGCTCCAGCGCGGCCGCCAGACGCCGCTCGGCCGCGGCGACGCCGCCCTCGAGCGCCAGGAGCACGAGCTCGGCCTGCGCCGCTACGCCGCACGCGTCAAGGCCCTGCGCGACGCCGGCGACGCCGCCGGGGCCGACGCCCTCGCCGCCGAGGAGGCGGAGTTCCGCCTCGCGGGCGCCCTCGCCGCCGTCGAGCGCTACCCCAACGATTACAATTACCGGCACGAGCTCGGCCAGCTGCTCCTCGCCCGCGGCCGCCTCGACGAGGCCATCCAACAGCTCCAGATCGCCCAGCGCAACCCGAAGCTCCGCCAGTCGGCGCTGCTCGGGCTGGGCCGCGCGCTGCTCGCGGGCCGCAAGCACGACCTCGCCATCGAGCAGCTCCAGCTCGCGAAGTCCGAGCTCGCCGTGATGAACGACCTCAAGAAGGAGGTCATCTACGCCCTCGGCGGCGCCTTCGAGGCGGCCGGCAAGGCGAAGGAGGCCATCGACGAGTACAAGGTCATCTACACGGCCGACGCCTCCTACCGCGACGTCGCCGCCAAGATCAACGCGTTCTACGACAAGCAGGCCTCCTGAGATGGCGCTGACACCGTTCCGCAGCCGCCTCATCGCCGACGTCGGCGTGAGCATGGGCGACGAGGGCAAGGG
>CAIPVK010000179.1 GCA_903868455.1 uncultured Opitutia bacterium | reverse complement strand
CGGCGCGCGAGGCGCCGGAGAGGATCAAGCCGCGCTGAGCCTCGATCGCGATCAGCTCGGCGCGGCGCAACAGCCGCAGGGCGAGGTTGGCCGAGGGGTTCCCCGCGAGTTTCAGGCGCTCGACCAGGTAGCGGAGGGCGGCGGCGGTGGTCGCGGCATCCTCGAGACCGGGTCCCTTGGCGTCGCGACGACGCTGGATGACCGCGGTGGACAGATGCGCGGCGCGCTTGGCGCGGAGCGCGAGCTGGGGCATCAGCGCGCGGTCGACCACGGGGTCGATTCCGGGAGGCGGGACCAGGGGGGCCTCGCGCCAGAGCGCGGTGGCGGCGACCACGCAGGCGAGCTCGGGTTGGAAATCGTGCCGAGAGAGGAGGGCCGGCCCATCCATGATGGGGGCCGGCGGGAAGGCGGCGGGAAGGTCGAAACGCAGGCGCTCCGCGCGCGGGGGGGATGCGACACGCAGGCGGAAGGCCAGGAGGTCGAGGCCTTCCTGATCCATCCGCTCCAGGAGGCGGGCGGCGGTGTTGACGGCGGGGCGGTCGGCGACGTCGAGGACCCAGAGGCGAGGGGCGCGGGCGGCGGCGACGGCGGTCGCGAGGGCCGCGGCGCGGTCGATGCCGATGGCGCGACCGTGCGCGGCGACGAGGATCTCGTGCTCGCCGGGCGGGAGGCCTTGGCGCTTGAGGAGGTCGAGCGAGGCCGCGAGCCGGCCGTCCCCGGGAGGGGAGAGGACGACGAAGCTGAGGCGGGGACCTGTACCCATCAGAGCAGCTGGCTAAGAAAACCCCGGGCGGTGACGACGAAGGGACGGCTCTTCTCGGCGAAGCAATCGACATCCTCAAAGGCGTCGTCCACCACCACTTGGAAGGCATGGGGGGCGCCCGTCGCCTCCTGGTAATAGCGCAGCGCTGGCGTGATGGCATCCGGTGACGACTTTGCCTCGACCAACATCCATGGTTTTCCATCTCGTACGACGAGGAAGTCCACCTCACGCCCTTTCTTGTCCCTGAGGTAATGCAGGGAGAAGGCACCGAGGCCGAGATCCGTCCACCCTTCGGTCGCTTTGAGCAAATGGCAGGCGACGAGCGTCTCCGCCCGGCGCCCGGGATCCTGGATTCCGCTCCAATCTCGCAGGTACCACTTGGGTTCCTTGCGCAGGGAATGCGTGATCGACTTGGACCAAGGGGTCAGGCGGAACCCTTGGTGCAATTGCTCCAGGAGGCGGATCCAGCTCTTGACGGTCGGCGCGCTGACCTGGATATCGACCGCCAACGAGGCGTAGTTCAACTGGCAGGCGGAGCGCTCCTGTAGGTTGAGCAGGAGATTCTCCATCGCCGAGAGGTCGCGCAGCCGATCCAGGTCGCGCACATCCTGGGTGGCCACCTGGGTCAGCCGGGTATCCCGCCAGCGACGGCTGACCGTGGGGTCGCGCTGGAGAAAGGGCTCGGGGAAGCCGCCATGGTCGCGCAGGGCCCTCCAGTCGGCGTCCTTGATCGCCACGGGAGGTGCGATGACGTCTTCCGGATAGGAGGTGCGTCCGCATTCCGCCACGCTGAAGGGGTGCATCCGGTAGGCGAAATAACGGCCCATCAGGCTGTCACCCCCTCGCATATAGACATCCATGCGCGAGCTCCCCGTGGCGATGATCTGCAACCGGTCGCCATGGCTGTCGAAAAGGCCCTTGAGGAAGGCGCGCCATCGGCGGTCCTTGTGCAGCTCGTCCAGGACGAGGCGGCGAGGGGGGCGCCCGGGACGCTCCACGCCGATGACCTTTTCGGCAACGGCGTCAGGACCGGCCAACACCAGGCGGCGGTCGGCGAGATTATCCCAGTTCAAGTAGGTGTCGCAGCCCTGCTTGCAAACCGTGGTCTTGCCCACTTGGCGGGGGCCGCTGACAAAGGCCATCTTCCCGAACTTGGCGAAATGCCGCTCGAGGATAGCGTCATAAAGGCGAGGGCGGGGCATGGTTCCAAAATAAAGCCTATTTTAGTTTGGTAAATACCAAAATAAAGTAGGCTTTAGAATGGAACGGCAACTGGATGGCGGGATTAGCGGCGCTAGTAACGCTTAAAAGCTAGTCCCCTAGCCCCCTGCCCTCCCTCTGGCGTCTAGCGTCTAATCCGCCTGGCTAGCAGGTTAGCCGGCTAGCGGGTTGGCAATTCCCCTAGTCCCTTCTCTGGCCTCCGACGTCTGGCGTCTGACGTCTAATCCCCTGGCTAGCCGTTTAGCGGGTTAGCCGGTTAGCAACCGCCCCGCTCCCCACTCCCCGCACCCCACTCCTCACTCCCCGCCCCCTCATCCTCCCCTAATCTCCGTATGCCGGATCTTCCCGCCGCTCGCGGCGGCCCAGAGGCCGTTGCCGAGGCCGATGGCGAGGGAAAGAGCGGCGACGAGGGCGGCCCACTTGAGCCAATTGTCGCGGAGGGCGCCGAGGACGAGGGCGATGACGCAGACGGCCAGGGCGGAAAGAAGAGTGGCGACCGCGGCCTCGCCCCGCTCCTCGTGCTCGTCGAGCCACTCCGCGCCTTCGGCGTCGAGCCAGGCGGCATCCTCGACCCGCTCCTCGGCCTCCTCGCCGGACCAATTGACGACCGGGACGACGGCGAGCGAGACGACGGCCAGGGCGAGCGCGGTGCGGATAACGGTTAGGTTGGAGCGGACAAGGCCGACCAGGAGGACCCCGAGGGCCAACGCGGAGCCGATGACGGGGAGGTGGTTGAGGACGAGGTGGAGGCGGAGGGGGTCCATATCGGGAGACTAAGGGGAAAAGGGGGCTAGGGGAATAGGGGAATGGAGTGGCGGTACGGCGGGGTTAGCGGGGTCAGCGGCGCAGAACTCGCTCCGCTCGTTTCAACTATACGGATGATTCGACAGCCTATTCGTGACCCACTTGTAGCGCTGAAGTGTCGGCGTTTACCCGAGCAGGGGTCGCGGGAACGGAGTCTTTATGTTAGCGACCCCGCTGACCCCGCTGACCCCGCTGACCCCGCTGACCCCGCTGACCCCGCTGACCCCGCTGACCCCGCCGAACCGCTCGGATAGGAGCAGCCGCTCCTATCCGCCCAGTCCCACTCCCCCATCCACCACCAGATCCTGCCCCGTCATCTCGCGGGAATCGTCGCCAAGCAGGAAGGCCACCGCGCCGGCGATACCCTCGGGAGTGCAGACGCCCAGCGGATAGGTCTTCTCGTAGGCCGCGAGCTCCTCGGCCGTCATCATCGCCTTCACCTGCGCATACATCCCGGCGTTCACGAGGCCGGGGGAGACGCAATTCACGCGGATTCTCCGCGGAGCGAGCTCGGCGGCGAGGGT
>CAIPVK010000178.1 GCA_903868455.1 uncultured Opitutia bacterium | reverse complement strand
TCGTCGAAGCGCGGGTGCGCGCGCAGCTCGGCCATGCGGTCGTCGAAGCGCCCCAGTTCCTCGGGCGTGCGCGGCGGCGGGGCGCCGTCGTGGACCGCGGAAGGGCGTCGGAGCCAGCGCACGAGGCGGGGGATGTCCGGCTGCCAGCCCTCGGGCGAGGGGCGCAGGACGCCGCGCACGCGGGCGCCTCGGCGGCGCAGGAGCGCGAGGACCTGGGTCTCGACATGGGAGAGGAGCGCCATCTCGCCCTGGAGGAAGGCGGTGGCCTCGACATCGGTCTCGTCGGCGAGGTCGCGTAGGATGCGGGCGGCGACGTCGGTCGATCCGGCGAGGTAGAACTCGCGCCCACCCGGCAGCGCGTGCACGAACATCCCCTCGCGCCGGCACCGGCGCCCCCGGAGGAGACGGCGGGCGAGGCGAAGGGAAGGGGCGAAGGGTTCGAATCCGAGGTCGACCAGCTGGGCCTCGACCTGCTCAAGGACGGCGGACATGGGGAAGGGGACCGCTTGTAGGCGACGGGGAGGCGGAAGGCAAACCGCAGCGGGAGGGAAACGGGGCCGATCCGCGCATGTTCAAAAGTGATGAACAGACGGGGGCTGGACGCAAGGGAGCGCCCGGGGTAGGCTAGGCCGAGCCATGAATCCCTTGCGGCGCCTGAGCGTGGCGGAGCAGGCCGAGCAATCCCTGCGAACCCTCATCCTCGAGGGAGCCTGGGCTTCCAAGCTCCCCCCGATCCGCAAGCTCGCCGTCCAGATGGGGATCAGCATCCCGCCGTTGCTCCAGGCCCTCAAGGCGCTGAGCCGCACCGGGGAGCTGGTCAAGGGTGACGGCACCCGATCCTACGCCATCGGCACGAAGCCGCGCAAGTCGCGCAAGGTACGGAACCTGTTGCTGGTCATCGCGGACACGGGCCACGGCGGGCTCACGGGAGCCGATTTCCGGGTGCTCGACCTCCTGAGGGAGCGGCTGGCCAAGACCGACACGGCCTACCGGTTCGAGCGGCTGGATTTCGCGGGCCGGACCAAGCCCCTGGCCAAGTGGGACCGGCTCCTCGAGCAGACGGCCCCCTCGCACCTGGCCTTCATCCGGGGCAACCAGACCCTCCTGGATTGGGCGGATGCGCACGGGCTTCCAAGCCTCCTCGTCGGCTCGCGCGACACCAGCGGCAAGGGCCGCAAGCTGGCGGTCAGGATGGGCCGGCTGGTCGACGTGATGATCCGGGAGCTGCTGGCCAAGGGTCACCGCAGGCTGCTCATCCTGCTGCACTCGCCCAACGCCGAGGGCGTGCGCTTGCTCTCCGACAAGCTGGCGCAGGAGCTCGGCTTGGACGCCGCCACCCTCATGCGCGAGCGCTGGGTCCGGCATATCCCGGAGGGCCCGGCCAAGCTTCGCGGCAAGGCCGTCGTCGAGGCCGTCCGCTCCCTCGGCGCGACCGCCGTCCTCACGATCCAATGGGAGGACTACCTCATGACGCTCACGGCCCTCGGCGCCGCCGGGATCAGGGTGCCGACGAATGTGTCCATGGCCTGCGCCTCCCACTCCCCCGACCTGCGCCATGTGCTGCCCCCGCCGGCCCACTTCGTCATCCCGGAAAGCGCGTTCGCCGACGGCATCCTGCGCTGGTTGCGCTCGGGCAAGGTGGACCCGGACCGCATGACCCAGCTGGCCCTGAAGACCTGGTCTCCGGGCGAGAGCGTGGGCAGGGCGCCTTGATTTGGCTTTAGGCGGGCGGGCCTCGGGACTATGCCCAAGGCATGCTGACGACCTGGTATCGCAACCGCGGCCTGCGCAAGCAGGCAAAGGGCCTCATCGAGATGGCCGACAAGGTCGAGTCGCTCCGGCAGGACATCCTACCCGCCGGCGACCTCGCCGAGCTGCGGCGGCTGCGGGACGGCCTCAAGGGGGCCGCCAAGGCCAAGCCCCTCGCCCCCGAGGCCCTCAACGCCGCGGCAGAGCCCCTCCACCTCCACCTGACGAAGGTCGGCGGCAAGGTCTACCCCGTGACGGTCGGGACGGATTGGACCGAGATGATCGTGCTCGCCGCCATCGTCGCCGGCGGCATCCGCAGCTTCTTCCTGCAGCCCTTCAAGATCCCGACGAACTCCATGTGGCCCACCTACCACGGCATGACCGCCGAGGTGCGCGCCCCCTCGGAGCCCGTCCCCAACCTGCTCGAGCGCGGCTGGGGCAAGCTCACGCAGTGGAGCAAGACCGTGGCGCCGGAGAGCCCCCGCTCGGGCGAGGTGCTCATCCCCGTGCAGGCCACGCTGGCCGGGCTCGAGCCGGTGCCGGGCCGCCAGGTGCCGGACGGCGGCATCCTCGGCACGGGGCTCCTGCGCGGCGTGGACCGCATCCACACCCTGCGCATCGGGGAGACGGGCGAGGTCGGCGTGCGCGTCCCGGACGAGTTCGGGATGCGCGGCGTCTACCTGCGCACCTTCTTCACCGCGGAGGCCGCCCTGCCCTTCTCGGAAGCGGAGCGCTGGTCGCGCGCGATGGAGCGCGCGCAGGCGGAGGACCGGGTCGTCCGCATCGGCGGCCAGGCCTACGTCCGCACGGGCCGCGTCGCCCAGGCGGGCGAGCCCGTGGTCAACTTCGACATCCTCACGGGCGACATGCTCTTCGTCGACAAGATGCGCTACCACTTCGTCGCCCCGGAGGTCGGCGATCCCTTTGTCTTCCGCACGGGCAACATCCCCGAGCTGCGGCGCGGCGGGGAGCAGTATTACATCAAGCGGCTGGTGGGCCTGCCCGGCGACACGCTCGCGCTGGCCGACGGCCAGTTGAGCCGGCTCGGGCAGCCGGAGACGCCCGCAGGCTCGCCGATCGGGCTCAACAACGCCAAGGCCGCCGACCGGAACTACTTCGGCTACCTGCCCCGCTGCTCGCCGCACGACGCCATGCCGCTCGAGATGCCCCGGCGGATCTCGGACCGCGGCTACTTCGCGATGGGCGACAACTCTTCCAATAGCTACGACTCGCGCGGCTGGGGCGAGGTCCCGCGCGACGACGCCGTGGGGCCGGCCTTCGTCATCATCTACCCGTTCACGAGCCGCTGGGGAGTCGCACGCTGAGGGCGCGGAGCGCGCGTTGCGCGCAAGGATTCACAAGGCAAGGATACGGAGGTTATAGAGAAATAGGTCACCCTCCACCTCCTCCGAATCTTCCGCCTCCTCCGCTTCCTCCGCCTCGTACGAATCCTCCGAACACCGAGGATGACGAGGATGTGGACGCGGACGGGGAGCCGGAGGATTTGGACGACACGCAAGGGCGATGCGATGCCGAGGAGGATGACCGATTCCTCCACATCCTCCGCCTCCTACGCCTCCTCCGAATCCTCCGCCTCCTCCCTATCCTTGTCCTTGGAATCCGCGCCTCTCAGCCCCTGAAGGCGCGCAGGCGATGCGCGGCGTCGCGCGCGCGATCAGTCCGCACCTCGAGGACGCGGACGCCCGGACGATCCAGGGCGAGCTCGCGGCGCAGGTGCGACCAGTCGCGGACGGCAACGTGGGGGACGGCGAAGGCACCGCACAGCTTGCCGATATCGGCCCGCTGCTCCGTGCCCCAAAGACGCTCGAAATGCGGCGAGGCGGCGACGGGCAGGTGGTTGAAGATGCCGCCCCCCGCGTTGTTCACCACGACGACGGTGAGGCGGCCACGGAAACCGGCGGCGAGCAACAGCGCGTTGCCGTCGTGAAGGAAGGCGAGGTCGCCGCAGAGCAGGACCGTGCGCCGTCCGTCGCGCGCGGCGCCGAGCGCGGTCGAGACCAGGCCGTCGATCCCGTTGGCGCCGCGGTTGCAGAGCACCTCGGGTCCGGGTCCGGAGGGGCGCCAGAAGGCCTCGAGGTCGCGGATGGGCATGGACGACGCGACGACGAGCCGGTCCTCGGCGCCGAGCGCCTCCTCGAGGAGCGGGATCACCCGGCCCTCGAAGGGCCAGGCGACGCTGGCCGCGGCGTCGAGGCGGCGTACGGCCGCGCGTTCGGCCTTGGCCCAGGCCTTCTGCAGGGCCGTGGTCGCGACACCCCCGCCGAGGCCGCCCGGCGCGAGCGCGGCGTCGAGCCGCACCCAGCGGGCGTGCGCGGGATCGGTGTTGGCGCCGGGACGGTCGAGGAGGACGGTCGGGACGTCGGCCTCGGCGAGCCAGGAACGCAGGACCTTGCTCACCGGCAGGTCGCCGAGGCGGACCACCGCGTCCGGCCGGAAGGCCTTGGCCACCTTGGGGTCGCGCAGGATGCGGTCGTAGGCGGTGACGAGGCAGTCCTGCCCGGCGAGGTCGCCGCGCAAGGTCCCGGCGGCGTCGGCCAACACGGGCCAACCCGTCAGGCCGGCGAGCTCGCGCACGCCGCGGGCAAAGGCCACGCGGTCGGCTGGCGCGTGCGGACCGACGACAATCACGCCGCGGCGGGCGGCGCCGAGCAGGCGGACGACCTCGGCGGGGCGGACGCCGGTCAGGACGCGCGGGACGGCGGGCACGGCACAGAAGGGGCCGAGGTCGAGGCCCTTGGGCGCGCGGAAGCCCTTCAGCGGGACATGTGGCGGCAAGGGGTCTCGGAAAGGAAGGTTGAGATGCACCGGGCCGGCGACCGGGCCTTGGGCGCGCTGCCAGGCGTCCACGAACGTCTGGCGCGCGTGCCGCAGGAGACCGAGGTCGGCTTCCGGCACGGCGAGCTCGGCCTCCCAGACGACGTGTGAGCCGTAGATACCGGGCTGGCGGATGGTCTGCCCCGAATGGCACTCGCGCAGCTCGGGCGGGCGGTCGGCGGTGAGCACGAGCAAGGGAACGCCCGACATGCGGGCCTCGACCACGGCGGGCAGGTAATTCGCGGCGGCCGTGCCGGAGGTGCACAGGAGGACGACAGGGCGGCGGGTGGCCTTGGCGATGCCTAGGGCGTGGAAGGCGGCCGAGCGCTCGTCCAAGGCGACCGTGACCTCGAGGCCGGCCTGCTCGACCAGGGCGGCGGCCAGGGGGGTCGAGCGCGAGCCCGGGGAGACCACGGCGTGGCGCAGGCCCAGGTTGGCGAGGGTGCGCGCGACCACGGCACCCCAGAGGGCGTTCGTGTTCTGGAAGGCGGCGCGCGGCATCCCCCACAGAGGAGCGGGAAGACGGCGGGAAGGCAAGGCCCTGCGGGCCGGAAATCAGATGAAAGAATTCAAAGTAAAGAGGGGGACAGGCGAAGGAGGATGACAAGGCGAGGGAGGGACGGGGCTGGCCCCCAATCCCGAAGTTCCCAGGCAGTCGATGCGCATCACTATCCGCCCCCGATCTTCCTCGTCTTCGACCTTATCCACAGCCCCCTGCCCCCCCGCCCCATCTTTACTTTGAATTCTGTCATCTGAAATCTACGCCGCCCCTTCGCCCTTGCCCTTTGCCACCCCTGCCCTTCCCCTAGGAGGCCTTTTTCCCGTGTCCGACCCGCTCATCCGCAACTTCTGCATCATCGCCCATGTCGACCATGGGAAGACGACCCTCTCCGACCGCCTGCTGGAGCACACCAAGACGATCGAGATGCGGCAGATGAAGGACCAGCACCTCGACGC